>CALBJS010000273.1 GCA_937892995.1 uncultured Peptococcaceae bacterium
GGGGGCTCATTTTGGGATAGAAGGTAGTAAGCAGGAGGGCGAAGAACTGGGGATAGAAATTGTCAAGATTTTAGGAGGGATACCCCATAAGATTGACCCGTTAAAAAAGACCTTATATCATGCCGGAGCAGTAGTGGCCTCTAATTATCTTGTAGCTCTGGCCTCCTTAAGTGTAAAACTTTTCGGGCAAGTCGGTATAAATAAAGATGATGCTTTGGAATCATTGCTTCCTCTTATGGAAGGCTCCTATAGAAATATAACGGAAGTTGGTTTACCTTGTGCCCTCACCGGCCCTATCGCTCGGGGAGATGTGGAGGTGGTAGCCAAGCACCTCCAGGAAATGCCCACGGAACTTCGGGGAATCTATCAAGCCTTAGGGCGGCTTACCTTGGAATTGGGTAAAGAACGGAAACTGCTTAACGGAACAAGTTATAGTTCTAAGGTGTTAGAGGCTTTGGAACATTTATTGGAATAGCAATCAAGCAATAGCAAATTATAATAGAGACGAATTTAAGTGGAGGTCTTTCTAATGAAGATAACGGAGTATATCACAGCTTTGCGAGAGAATATTGGCAAAGCTCGGGAACAGGGAAAAACGGTAGTACTCATCCCAACTATGGGATATTTGCATTATGGGCATCTCTCCATGGCCGAGGCTGCCCGGAAACAAGATGAAGATCATGAGGAAATCTATATTGTGATGAGTATTTTTGTTAATCCGCTTCAATTTGGGCCCCAAGAAGATTTCGATAAGTATCCGCGCAACCTTGGGAGGGACTCTAGTCTGGCCCAGGAGGCAGGAGTAGATATTCTTTTTGTTCCGGCTATCGAGGAGATGTATCCCGAAAGGGAAAATCTTACTCAAGTAAGCGTTTCGGGTCTAACGAATATTCTTTGTGGTCTTCAACGCCCCGGTCATTTCCAAGGGGTCACGACGGTCGTAGCAAAACTTTTTAATATCGTGCTTCCGGATGTTGCTTATTTTGGCCAAAAGGATTATCAACAATTTGTGGTTATTAAGCAGATGGTTAAGGATTTGAATATCCCGGTCAAGCTTATTGCTGCCCCAACAGTAAGAGAAGCAGATGGATTAGCCATGAGTTCTCGCAACTCTTACCTTGAGGCGAAGGAGCGTAAACAAGCACCTATTCTGTATCACTCCCTTCTAGAAGGTGCTTCCTTAATAGCCTCAGGCGAGAAACGACCCGAAGTGGTCCGGGAAAAAATAAGGCAGAAAATAAATAAGGAAACTAGCGGAAAAATTGAGTACGTCGAAATATTGAAAGCAGATAATCTTGGCCCGGTAGATACACTTCAAGGTCAAGTCGTCATAGCCTTAGCGGTGCATTTTGGCCCGACTCGTTTGATAGATAACATTCTTGTGGAGGTATAAAAATAATGTTTAGGAATATGATGAAATCAAAAATTCATAAAGCAAGGGTCACCGAAGCAAATTTGAATTATGTAGGAAGCATAACCATAGATAGTTATTTAATGGAGAAGGCAGATATCTTGCCGAATGAAAAGGTCCAAGTTGTAAATAATTATAACGGGGCAAGGTTAGAGACCTATGTTATTCCCGGGGAGCGAAATTCGGGTATGATCTGTTTGAATGGTGCTGCGGCTAGACTTGTGCAAGTCGGTGATGAAATAATTATTATTTCTTATGGGATGTTTACAGAGGAAGAGGCCCATCATTATTCACCTAAAATCGTCTTTGTTGGCGAAGATAACCGGCCTACAGAGATAGCATCCCAGGAGACCCATGGAACACAGGCTTGACACATTTTGCATCCGAGCATAGAATTTAGAAAAAAGGTGTTCAAAATAGGAAAGGAGAAGCTGATAAATGAACAATGAACACAGGAATCAGCTGATCGTAGAGATAAATTCCCTGCGTAAGGAGAAAAACGCTATTATCCTTGCTCATTATTATCAACCGGCAGAGATTCAAGATATAGCTGATTTTGTTGGGGATTCCCTGCAACTCTCTCAAAAGGCTGCAGCAACTGAGGCTGAGGTTATTGTCTTTTGTGGAGTTCATTTTATGGCGGAAAGTGCTGCCATCCTATCCCCGGATAAAATAGTACTGCTACCCGAAGCCAGTGCGGGATGCCCAATGGCGGATATGGTCGACGCTGGTGATTTGAGGAAAGAAAAAGCAAACCTACCGGGTGTAAAAGTTGTATGTTATGTTAACTCTTCTGCCGAAGTAAAGGCAGAAAGTGACATTTGTTGTACTTCGTCCAATGCTGAGAAAGTCGTTAATTCTTTGGGCGACGAAGATATTTTATTCGTACCGGATGCTAATTTAGGCGGATATATTGCAGGTAAGATTAAGCGACCTCTTAAAGTTTGGCCGGGCTTTTGTCCTACCCACCATAGGTTAAACAAGGAGGATGTCCTTAAAAGCCGCAGAGAGTATCCTAATGCTGAGGTTTTAGTTCATCCTGAATGTCGAGAAGAAGTCTGGCAGGAAGCTGACTATGTTGGGTCGACTGCCGGTATTATTAAATATGCTGAGAATTCAGCGGGGCAAGAATTTATTATTGGTACGGAATGTGGAATACTACATGAACTACAGAAAAAGTGCCCAGATAAGAAGTTTTATCTCCTTTCCGATCAGGCCATATGTCCGAATATGAAAAAATCCAGTTTACAAAAAGTTAGGGATTGTCTAGTTAATCTTTCTCCACGAGTTACGGTATCACAAGAAATCAGGGAAAAAGCAATCGGTGCTCTGGAAAGAATGTTGGCGGTCACAAGTTAAGACAATGGATTAAAAAGGGGAATTAGAATAACTATGTATTGTTTGAGGATGAGTAAGAGGAAATGAAAGACACCGATTATCTAATTTCTTGGGATAAGAATAATCTGAAGGTGAATTATACGGAGGTGCTTATTCTTGGTAGTGGTGTCGCCGGATTGTTTACCGCTATTAAACTAAGTGCCAATTATGATGTTACAATTTTAACCAAGAAAAATATTATGGAGGGTAATACGGAACATGCTCAAGGGGGTATTGCCGTAGCCCTGAGCCAAGATGATTCACCGGAGTCTCACTTTGAGGATACCATTAAAGCGGGTGCCGGACTTTGTAATTTAAAGGCAGTAAAGATTCTAGCTGAAAAAGGGCCGGATTGTGTCCAAGAGCTTATCGCGATGGGAGCTCAATTTGATAGACAGAATGATCAATTAGATTTCACCCGGGAAGCGGCCCATAGTAAGAAGAGAGTGCTTCACGCTAAAGGGGATGCCACAGGGGAAGAAATAGAAAGAGCCTTGGTTGCAACGACCCAAAGGTGTTCTATTAAGGTTAAAGAAGATGCCTATGTCATTGATTTTTTAAAGAATAATAATGGTGAAATAGCCGGGGTTTTGGTACTCGATACCCCTACCTCCAAACTTGAAGCTTGGTTAGCTAAGGCTGTTGTCTTGGCTACAGGTGGCTTAGGGCAGCTTTATAAATATACTACCAATCCGGAAGTGACCACTGGTGATGGCATTGCTGCTGCTTATCGAGCCGGAGCGGAGCTGCTGGATATGGAATTTGTTCAGTTCCACCCGACAGCTTTATTATTACCGGGTTCCCCCAGTTTTTTAATATCTGAAGCCGCTAGGGGGGAAGGGGCTAAGCTCCTGAATTCCCGTAGGGAACGATTTATGAAGAATATCCCCGGTCAAGAATTAGCACCTAGAGATGTAGTGGCACGGGCCATCTGGGAAGAGATGAAAGATGGCCCGGTTTTTCTAGATTTTGGCTTCTTAGGCCCCCAGGCTAAAGAGAGATTTCCGCTCATTTACAAGACCTGTTTTCAATATGGGATAGATATCTCGACTACCCCGATCCCCATAGGGCCTGCGGCTCATTATCTGATGGGTGGGGTAGGGATTAATACGGTGGGAGAAACTAGCCTCCCAAGGCTTTATGCTTGTGGTGAATGTGCCTGTAATGGGGTCCATGGTGCGAATCGTCTAGCTAGCAATTCTTTATTGGAGGGTTTGGTATTTGCTTCGGCTATCAGCGAAAAGCTTCAAACTAAGAATATTGTGCTTGATAGGTGGGAAGATATTAATCTTCCTGAGGTGCCCTTAGGGG
This sequence comes from uncultured Peptococcaceae bacterium, assembly GCA_937892995.1. Classification (GTDB taxonomy): domain Bacteria; phylum Bacillota; class Desulfitobacteriia; order Desulfitobacteriales; family Syntrophobotulaceae; genus CALBJS01. The sequence goes on from CALBJS010000273.1 coordinate 4,100, forward strand.
TAAGTGAAAGGTATTCCTCAGACTCAAGTAATATCAGAAGGGAACTTCGTAATATCATGTGGAAAAAGGTAGGGATAATTCGGGACAGTGAGGGCCTATTAAAAGCCCAAAATCAATTAAGCAAATTGTGGCGAGAATTTACACCCCGGCCAGAGATAAAAGAGCTGGAATTGGGGAATATGCTGACTTTAAGCTTGATTATGGTGAAAGCTGCTCTAAGTCGGGAAGAAAGTCGAGGAGGCCATTTCCGGCGAGATTTCCCTTTGACCGACCAACAATGGCAGAAACATTCTGTACAAAAAAGGGGTGAAGAACATGTTTGCTATGTTTCAATATGAAGAATTGATAGAAAGAGCTTTAAGAGAAGATATAGGGACAGGGGATTTAAGCACTTTGATAATCCCTACTGGCCACTTAGGTGAAGCGAGACTCTATGCTAAAGAGAACGGGATTATTTGTGGGATTCCTATTATAGATATGGTCTTTAAAAAAGTAGATCCTCGGATTACGACAGAAATCAATATGAAAGATGGCGACGTGCTTACCCCGGGGATGCTTGTTATGAAGATAAATGGTCCCTTAGGAGGAATCCTTCAAGCGGAAAGGACAGCTTTGAACTTTTTGCAGCATCTTTCCGGTGTGGCCAGCTTTACCAAAAAACTAGTAGATATAGTAGCCGATTTAGAAGTTAAGGTTGTCGATACAAGAAAAACCATGCCGGGAATGCGCAATCTACAAAAATATGCGGTAAGAGTAGGCGGCGGAAATAATCATCGTTTTGGCCTTTATGATGCCGTAATGCTTAAAGATAATCATCATGCTGCGGTAGGGGGACTTAAGGAGGCTATTGGGAGAGTAAAAACTAAAATAGGGCATATGGTAAAAATTGAGGTTGAATGTGAAACCTTGCAAGAAGTTAAGGAAGCTTTAGAATGTGATGTTGAGGTCATTATGCTGGATAATATGTCCTTAGGAGATATGAGTTCAGCAGTAAAACTAATTAACCATCGGGCCATCGTCGAGGCTTCGGGAGGGATCGACGAAGATAATATTAGGGAAATAGCCGAGACCGGAGTAGATATTGTTTCAGTTGGAAGGCTCACTCATTCAGTAAAGGCTATTGATTTTTCCCTAGTAGTAAACGACATGAAGCCTTCTATTCAGAAACATATTAATAGAACTGTTAAAAAATGATAAGATACTGAGCTTAATAGTTGAGAAACAGGAGCGTTTGAAGATATGATTCTGGTTTTTGATGTAGGAAATACAAACATCGTCCTAGGAGTTTATGAGGAACATCAACTCCTTCATCATTGGAGGATTTCCACTGATAAGTCCCGTACCGCGGACGAATATGCGGTTATTGTCAGAAACTTATTCAATTTCCATGGTATCACTTTTGATAATATCACAGGGGGGATAATTTCCTCTGTTGTGCCGCCCATAACCCCTACCTTGGAAAGGATGATCCAAAAGCATTTCGGGATTTCTCCTTTTATTGTCGGTCCAGGGGTGAAGACCGGGATATCTATTATCTATGATAATCCGCGGGAGGTGGGGGCCGACCGTATAGTCAATGCGGTTGCCGCCTTTAATAAATATGGCGGCCCTTTGATTATTGTGGATTTTGGGACAGCGACTACTTTTTGTGCGATTAGCGAAAAAGGTGAATACTTAGGGGGAGCAATTGCTCCTGGAATCAGTATTTCGACTGAAGCACTTTTTCAGAGAGCTTCCAAATTACCTAGAATTGAGCTGGTAAGGACTAAAAATGTAATTGGGAAAAATACTGTCAGTGGAATGCAGGCCGGTATTTACTATGGGTTCTGTGGTCAAGTAGATAGAGTAGCTCAACTTATGAAGGAGGAACTGGGTGGCCACGTTAAGATAATTGCAACCGGGGGTCAGGCAGAATTAATTGCTGGGGATTCGGAAATGATCCAGATTGTGGATCCCTTCCTAACCTTAGAGGGCTTGTTAAGTATTTATGAGAAAAATGTGTAACTGCAATTCGAATTTAAGAACGAGCAGTGATGCTCGTTCTTATTAGCATTTTTGAAATATTGATTTGGTGAGGAATTATGAAACTTGGAAACTATGATTTGAACAGACCGGTTTTTATGGCACCTATGGCCGGGGTAACGGACAAAGCTTTCCGGGAAACAATCCGTCTCACTGGTGGAAGATATTCTTTTACAGAAATGATCAGCGATAAAGCCCTACTCTATAAGAATTCTAAAACTATTCGGATGCTTGATCTAAGTGGTGAAGATGAACCGAGGATTGTTCAGATTTTTGGTTCGGAATCAGAAGATATGGCTAGGGCAGCTAGAATCGCAGTAGAATATGGAGCAAATGTCATCGACATTAATATGGGGTGTCCAACCCCCAAAATAGTTAAAAATTGTGAAGGGGCAGCCTTGCTTAGGGATCTTTCCCGGGCAACGAAGATAGCTGCAAGTGTTGTTAAAACGGTAAATGTACCAGTTACAGCGAAGATTCGTTTAGGCTGGGACTACTCTTCAATCGTTGCACTAGAGTTAGCATCCAGACTTGAGGCTGTAGGAATCAGAATGATAACTGTTCACGCACGAACCAAGGAACAATATTATTCCGGAAAGGCTGATTGGTCTTGGATTCGAAAAATAAAATCAAATATCGGAGTACCTATTATCGGAAATGGGGATATTCTTTCTCCTTACGATGCTCAAAGGATGTTGGCAGAAACTGGCTGTGATGGGGTAATGATTGCCAGGGGAGCACTGGGGAACCCTTGGTTAATCGGGAGAACTCAATATTTTTTAGAAACTGGCGAAGTCTTGCCGGAACCGGATAACAGACAAAAGTGTGAAATAGTAATGAAACATCTGGAAAGGGTTATCTCTTATAAAGGAGCTAAAGTAGGAATAAAAGAAATCCGTAAACATGCCGCTTGGTATACCAAGGGCATAAGAGGAGCCGCTGAATATCGTAATGAAATCATGAGCGCTCAAAACCCAAAGGAGATGGAAAGTATTTTTTTTAAGGCTTTTTTGGAAGAAAGTGAAGGGCGTTTTACGGAAAATTAACGCTAAAATTTCTTTTGGTTGCCGAAAGTCCCTAAGTCCCTTGACAACGATATAGAGGTTACTTATAATACGGGTATTAAAAACTGGGAAAAATTAAAAAGTGTATATTTTATTTTACAAATGTATATAATGTCTCACATACAAGGAAGTGACAAAAAAAATAGCCTCAACAAGAAGGGAAGAGGGAGGGGTATTTTTTATGCCCGAAAAAGAAGTGATCTTAACACTTGATGGACTGAAGAAACTGGAAGAAGAATTAGAAATCTTAAAAACCCAAAAAAGAAGGGAAGTAGCCGGAAGGATAAAACAAGCTATAGAATTCGGAGATATCTCCGAAAACTCGGAATACGAAGATGCTAAAAATGAACAGGCTTTTATCGAGGGTCGAATAATGACCTTGGAGAAGATGCTCAGAAATGCTAGGATTATCGACAACAATGAGGAAAAAGACTATGTATCTATTGGTAGCACTATCGTGCTCAAGGATATGGAATATGGGGACAAAGAAGAGTACACTATCGTAGGTTCGGCCGAAGCTGATCCCGCTGTCAATAAGATATCCAATGAATCGCCGGTTGGTAAAGCGTTACTGGGACATCAAAAAGGAACTATTGTGGAAGTAAATGTCCCGGCAGGAATTCTTCGTTACGAAATAATAGATATCCGTTAAACTTACTATTTCCAAGTTTCTTGATTAGCCCGTAGTGCCGCTGGTTGGCATTACGGGCTATATGGTATTTATTAGTTTATACTGGTATAATACTGAACAGTAGTAATTGGTTGGAGGAATATATATGGATAATAAATTAGATAACGTTAATGAGTTAATGCGAGTTAGATTGGAAAAGTTAGAAAACATGAAAAAACAGGGGATAGAACCCTATGCCGATCGATATTTGAGATCACATCTGTCATCGGATATTATAGAGGATTTTACTGAATTAGAAGGACAGGAAGTATCTATTGCCGGTAGGATTATGTCCAAACGTGATCAAGGCAAAACAGCCTTTGTTCATGTTCAGGACATGAACGGGCGTATTCAAGCCTATGTCAGAAAGGACGAAGTAGGTGATGAGGCCTTTGAACTTTTCAAAACTTTTGATATTGGCGATATCATTGGAATAAGGGGCCCCGTATTCCGCACTCATAAAGGTGAGATTTCAGTAAGAGCAAAGGAAATAACATTACTTTCTAAATCATTAAGACCGCTTCCGGAGAAGTTTCACGGCCTAACTAATGTAGAAACTCGATATCGCCAACGTTACTTAGATCTGATCATGAATACTGAAGTTAGAGAGACATTTGTCATTAGAAACAAAATTATTCGAGCTATGCGAGAGTACTTAGAGAACAAGGGATTCCTTGAAGTCGAGACACCTACTTTAATGACCATTCCGGGAGGGGCAGTAGCCAGACCCTTTATAACTCACCATAATGCTCTGGATGTCGACCTTTATTTAAGAATTGCTTTGGAACTTCCCTTGAAAAGGTTGATAGTCGGGGGATTTGAAAAAGTATTTGAAATTGGACGGAATTTCCGTAATGAAGGTATTTCAATTAAGCATAATCCCGAATTCACGATGATGGAACTTTATCAGGCTTATGCAAACTATGAGGATATTATGGATTTAATGGAGGATATGGTTGTTCATATCGTCCAGAGAGTATGTAATTCCCTGGATATTACCTATCAAGGGGAGAAGATTAGTTTTGCAAAACCCTGGCGTCGCTTACAGATGCTTGAGGTCATTAATGAATATTCGGGTGTTGATTTTAAAGAGATTCATAGTGATGAAGAAGCAAGGGTAGCTGCCAAGGAAAAAGGCTTAAGTGTAAAAAATGATGATACTAAAGGAAAGATTATCAATGAGTTTTTCGAAGAATTTGTTGAGGAACAGCTCATTCAACCGACTTTTATTATTGGTCATCCTGTAGAAATATCCCCGCTTGCTAAGCGAAATGCGATTCACCCGGAGTATACCGACCGTTTTGAAGTATTTATTTATGGGCGAGAGATGGGTAATGCTTTCTCTGAGCTTAATGATCCGATCGATCAAAGGGGAAGATTCGAAAAACAAATGGCTGAAAGAGAAAAAGGCGATGATGAAGCCCATATGATGGATGAGGATTTTGTTCAGGCCTTGGAATACGGACTTCCCCCAACCGGTGGCCTTGGGGTAGGTATAGATAGGCTGGTGATGCTACTCACTGATTCACCCTCTATTAGAGATGTAATTCTCTTTCCTACCATGAAACCGAGGGAAGACTAACGACTATGTAATATTCAATTGATGGTTATTTGCTTGGCAGGTTAGATATCTGCTAAGGATAACTTAACCAGAAAATAAAAACAGTTGGAATCTTTTAAAACTGAAGGTATTAAAAACTCAACTAAAACTCAGCTTGAATGCTGGGTTTTCTTAATAAGAGTATAAAATTCTATGCTTTTCTCCATAATAATGAATATTTTTTAAAAAAGTGATTATCCTTTAGATATCTAAAGTATTATGAACCTAAAAGGATTCTAATCTTCATTAGTCATGTTTAAAACAGATTAAGAGTGCTTGAAAGGTTTCTCTAACTCTGGTATAGTATCAAAAGTGTTCGGCAAACAATCGCAGAACATAAGGCATCGAGGGTCATTGAAAACTGAACAACAAGATAAGAATTAAAGCTAGACTCGTCAAATGAAATTGAGTTAAAAAAACGAGCTTATGATCAGCTCTTGTAAGTTTTACGGAGAGTTTGATCCTGGCTCAGGACGAACGCTGGCGGCGTGCCTAACACATGC
>CALBJS010000274.1 GCA_937892995.1 uncultured Peptococcaceae bacterium
TAGAATCGAAGTCGCATAGATAGCCAGTTCGCTATTATCCGGGTGAATAATATCAGTTACATCCATCGCTGTAGAGCCCGTACTGAGATTTGCACTCTGTCTAAGCATAATCTTCTTCCCTTTAGAAGGGATAGAAGAAAGCGACAACCCTTGACGGTAAAGATCCATTACAACCACGGAATCTAAGGATATCTTAGTTAAATAATTCTCATGCCCTTCTCCCCGCCAAGGATTCTTATTTTCTTGTTCCACGAGCTCTTTGATGGTTAATTTTCCATTTCCGATGACCATAGGGGGAATTCTTTGGGCAGCAGCTACCAGTTTACCGTTGATCACCAAGAGACGATAGTTATTTCCTTGAATATACTCTTCAATAATAACCTTAGAATCGTAGACTTCTGCTAGACGAAAGGCAGCAAGGACATCGCTTTCGGTTTTTAAGTCTAGAGATACACCCTTACCCTGATTCCCTTGGCAAGGCTTGACCACCACACTTCGTCTGAAATTCCGGAAACTTTCCAGAATTTCTTCCTCAGTGCTAACCGTATTACCCTGAGGAACCGGAATGGTAGATTCACTCAGAATCTTACGAGTAAGCTGTTTATCCCCGGCGATATCAACTCCTATACAATTCGTTCCATCCGTCATCGCTGCTTGAACCTTTCTTTGATAACGTCCGTAGCCGAGTTGATAAAGACTTCTATTACCCAGTCTCTGCACAGGTATTCCGTGCTCTAAGCAAGCATCCAGTATTGCCCGAGTCGATGGCCCTGGATTATACTTTAATCTAGTCTTTTTTAACTTTTCCACCAGTGGGGATATCTCCGGTACCAGTTCCTTATGTAATTGGTTTAGAACCTCGCCCGCCAGATAGAAAGCCTCTAGGGCAGCTTCCTTACATTCGTATTGGTAGATTACTTCATACTCACTTTTCCTCTCGTCAAGAAGACGGGTTTTACCATATCGAGTTTTTTCGCCGGCAAGGGTTAGTAATTCAATGGCAATATGTTCCAAAACATGACCAGGCAAGGTTCCTTCTCTAAGCCTTTCTGCGAACCCCCCAGGCCGCCCCCGTGAACAGGTATGACTATTAAGAGAGGGTAAACATTTCAATAAATTAGAATTAAAGTCACCTAACTCCTTGGTAGTCTTGCCCTGCCATTCGGAGATATCAATGACCCCTCGGACAACAGGCTGATAACTGAAGAAATTTGCACCCTCAATTGCCCTGACATGATCTATCTTCATTATAACGGGTTGCCTCCTATTAAGTTTTGCCTACCTAACTATTTTTTCCTATTTGCAAATTTAATATTCCTAAATCCCTTAGCTAGGAAGTATTAGTATTAATTACTGAAGATTACTTGTCCGTTCCAAAATATCAAAATCATGTCCTTCACTTAGGACATGTAGTTGGACCGGTGCTAAAGCTAATGGTCTGCCGGCGAACAATTCGTCAACATTTGATATCCTCGCAAAAGATGCATCTACAATTAATGCCGTTCCCCTACCGATCACTCGCAGTTTCCCATCCGCCCTGACATGAACCGAAGTGTCTTCATCTATCCCTATTCCCAGTACATAAGGATTTAAGGCTACCGCTGTTAGGAGGCGGCCGATCCGTCCTCTTTGGGCAAAATGCTGATCGATGATCACCCCCTTTAGTAAGCCTAACCCTGGGGCCATCCTAATCAAATCTTCACCCGGAGTATCGCCTTCACCACCGATAATCATAGTCTCAGACATAACCGAAGCACCGGCGCTGGTCCCGGCGATTATAACCTTTCGCTCATAAGCATGCTGTAAAGCCTTCCCTAACTCTGTTCCACCTAGCATAGCCGTAATCCGAAGTTGATCCCCCCCGGTAAAAAAAATACCACTGGAACGAATAAGCTTATCCACATTTTCCTGGGAATCGGCATCCTTCCGAAAATAAATATTCAAAGTCTCCAAGTCGGAACAGCCAAACCCTTTAAAAAGTCCTTCATAAGGTTGGGCTGCCTGCCCGGCATTTTCCGAAGCAGCAGTAATAACACAAATCCTGGAATCCCTTCCCCCTGCTTCTTGAATAAAGTATTTTAATATTTTACATTCTTTCTGCTTGTCTTCCGCCCCACCAATAATCAGCAGATTCCCGCTAGTTTGTTGTATCATAAAATCCCTCCGTTGTTAATCTGCGGAAATCTGCTGATATTATTCTTCCTATTCTTATTTTCGTAGCTAGCTTCCTAATTCTATCCTAGGATAACCCCTCCTAAGTTGTCCCCTGGTCTCTATTCCTCCTACTCCATCTATTCCGGTGATTGTATGCCCGATAATACTTTTCAAGGAAACTGTGCGATCAATGGGGGTAAAGGCTATGCTTTCTACCAAAAACACCGGATCTAGGGCATGAATCAACATTCTTTTCGGAGAAGAGGCAAAATTCGCTCCGGCTTCAATAATTGCTTCAAAATTTGACTGGCATCCCCCCGCAAAAATAACCAGTTCGTCTTTATTGGGTTGAAACTTCCTAGCCTCAATTACGGACTGGACAAAATAAGATGAGCTCCGATAGCTATCCAGACTTCTTAAATTTTTCTTTCCTTTGAGCAGAGAATCGTGCCCCGTAAGAACTAAAATATTCGCCGGGTTTTCCCTAAGTGCTTTAAGGATAGCTTTCGGTTGCTCCATTTCTGATTTACAAATCCCTTTGGCTTGCAGACCTAATTGTTGATAAGTTCTTCGACATTGTTCCAAGTATTCCTTATCCCCGTCCAAATGAAGTATCTTTCCCGGGATCTCAAAGTATTCTTCTTCGACCTTAAATTTCCGATCAAACACTACTTTACTGAACTTTTTATATACCTCCTGGGAATCAGCAAGCTGGTAATAAACAACTTCCTTATTGTTTTTGAGCACAAGGTCATCCAGATAAGCGTCTGCTAATAAGCGGTAATCCAGCCCTCCGAGAATAGCAACTTTTTCTCTTCCAACTTTTTTTATATCAAGGATTTTCAAAAATAAATCTTGGCTATAAGAACGGCGGGCTACGATATTTCCTATTTTAAACACCCCAAAAACCCCCTGCTCTGAGCTATATTATTATTGTATGTGAGAAATAAGATTTTGCTTTTATCCCTAAAAAGCCAATTCTTATTTTGTTTTCGACATTTCTAAAACAAAAGGGTTCCTTGTAAAATAAAAAGACTATCTACAAACATAGTTAATGCTCATAGCCAGTCCTTTGTTACTTATTAAACCTTGCTTTTTGTTTATTTAGAAAGCTTTCTTCCCCAAGCAAAATATCCTACGATCATGGAAGAAACGATAATAAAGGCAGGATGAATGGAGGTAAGAGCTAGGATCCCCACTGTGGCAATCGCTAAAGCCCAAGTACTTGCTTGAGGAAAAGATTTCTTACCCATTTGATAAGCGGTATAAGCTATTAAGACTACAACCACCGGGCGTACCGCAAGGAGCATAGCTTTTAGCTCAGGGGAGTCGGCATAAGTCATGATTAAACTTCCTAGAAGTACAACCACTAGTATGGTTGGGGCTATGGTAGCGATGATGGCCGTTATTACCCCCAGCCAACCGGCTACTTTGTAGCCGACATAAGCGGCCATCTTCGTTGCTATCGGTCCGGGAAGCGCATTTCCAATAGCTAAGGCGTCAGCATATTCATCATTATCCATCCATTTATAGCGATCTACAGCTTCGGCCTGAATAAGAGGAATAACTGCGGGCCCACCCCCAAAGCCAAGATTACTGGCTCTAGTAAAAGCTATAAATAAGTCCCATAATTTCCTTAACATAATATCTCTTCCTTTCCCATTCAGTTAACTAGGGCCTAACCCCACCACGACTTTTAAATCTACGCAGGAGAATTTGATTGTCAACTTTTTTAATCCCTTTAACAGAGTATAGCTTTCTGTAGATAAATTGCTCTAAGGATTCTTTATCCCTGAGAACAGCATGAACATGTAAATTGCTAGGCCCCGTCATTTGATAAATACTAACTACATTAGGATCTCCGGCTAATTCTTCGGCTATCGCTTCGAAATAAAAGGGCTCGACTTCGATATTAAAAAATGCTGAGACCTGATTACCCATTCTCTCTAAGTTCAAAGTGATGGTGAAATCTTGAATAATACCCTTATCTAACAGATTTTTAACTCTTTCTCTAGCTGCAACCCGAGATAGCCCCAGCTCCTTACCTAGATCCACATAAGAAATTCTGCTGTTTTTTAAGAGCATTTCGATAATTCTTTTATCTGTTTCATCCATACGGGTTCCCCCTAATAAACATTATTGAAAAACCAAAAGGCCAAAAATCAAAGAAAGCACAATCAAGATAGCCGGATGAATTTTAAACCAGAATAAAGAAGCAGCAGTAACGGCAGCAATAGCCCAGGTAATAATATTCGGAAAAGATTCTAAACCCATCTCAAAAGCAGTTTGAGCAACGAGAACCACTACTACTGGACGTACGCCTTTTAAGGCTCCCTTTAGCCCCGGAGAATCCGTATATTTCATAAGAATATTAGTAAGCAGGACAATAGCTAAGGTCGTAGGACCTATAGTGCCTAATAAGGCCGCCAATACCCCCGGCCAACCTAATACCTGGTAACCAATATAACCGGCAAGTTTTGTAGCGATCGGACCCGGCAAGGCATTGGTTACCGCTAAAGCATCTACGAACTGTTCATTGGTTATCCAATGATAATTGTTCACCGCTTCGGTCTGGATAAGAGGAATAACTGCCGGTCCTCCTCCAAACCCAAGATTAGAAGCTCGAATAAAAGCAATAAATAAATCCCAAAACTCCCCCAACACAAAGCTCATCTCCTAGCTCGAATTGTTTCCGTTTGTTAATCCGGCTAATAATCATTCTTTATTATGTTCGCTTTCTTCCGCTAATAAGTATAACAAATGAGATTGAATTTTAAAATAGTCTTGGCCCCATTTTTACTAAAAACCTATCCTTCTGAGTTAAGAGCCCGGACTATTTTCTGGAAATCCAAGATACTAAGATCTTCGGCCCGAAGTTCACCATTGATTCCAGCTGCTAAAAGTACCGAAACAACCTCTTCTTTGGGGATACCCAGGCCTTTAGAAAGGGTATTATGCAAAGTTTTTCTTCTTTGGGCAAATGCGGCCCGGACCACTTTAAAAAAAGATTGGTGCTCCACTTCAAAGCCGGGATATGGTCTGATATCTAATCTCAGAACTGTTGAGGTTACCTTAGGCTGAGGCCAAAAAGCCGATGGAGGGACATCAAAGAGCCTCCTCGCTTCTGCTGACAACTGCAGAGCGATAGAGAGAATTCCATACTCTTTCCTTCCTGGCGAAGCAATCATCCTCTCGGCCACTTCTTTTTGCACCATGACGGTCATCCCTAAAAGAGATTCCTTCTGCTCGAGAAAATGCATCAAGAGAGGATTCGTTATGTAGTAAGGAAGATTGCCGACAAGCCAACCTTTCTCTTCCCCCCACAGATCGGCAAGCTTTACTTGTAGAGCGTCGGCATGTAAGAAGGTCACCGGTAGCCCGGCAAATTCTCTTTGGAGAATCTCTATTTTAGTTCTGTCCAATTCGATCGCCCATAAGCGTGTGGTTCTCTTTGCTACTATCCTTGTCAGTCCACCTGGGCCCGGACCGATTTCCACAAAAGGGATATCCTCCTCCGGCATCCCCTCCCGGACAATTCTCTCTAGAACATCATCATCAATAAGAAAATTCTGACCAAGTGATTTTCTGGCCCGCCCTCCCTGACCCAGTACTCTACGGGTATATTCAGCTGCCGTCTCCTGTTCTGCCCTCTTCAAATTACCATCCTTCCTTTTCAATGGTTTCTAAAGCTTTGAGAAAATCTTCCTTACTGATTGCATAGCGGTTCACCCTAAAGAGAAACTGCTTGGCATTAGTATCCCCGATCCCTAAAACTTTCCCTAACGCCTTTCTCTTCGCAGCTGAGTCGCGTTGCCCGCTTAAACCATTTTCTAAGATATCCGCCATACTAATAGCGGTTTTATTTCCGGAAAATAACTCTCTTTCCTCCTCTGGGCTTTTCTCATTTAGCACTTTAGAAAAGGCTTTTTTAATCTCTTCAGCTGATACATTTTCCAATCCTATATCGTCACCCTTTTTACTTAAGGCACATTCTCGAGAAAGAAAGACATGCCGTACTTTAGGGACACGACTTTGAATTCGTTTGCGAATCTGTTTTCCCGCGAAGTCCGGGTCAGTACAGACAATTACCCCCCGCCGATTAGCCATTTCGGCGATGAGCTTTACCTTCTCCTCTGTTAAGCCAAATCCCTCTGTCCAGATAACATCAACCTCCCCTAATGCTCTTCTAACGGCATGGGCATCATTCTTACCTTCAACAACAATAAGCTCCTGAATATTTAATTCGTTATTACTATCTGTTCGCAGATCGTCTTTCAAATTTACCTCCGGAAAGATACCGCTAATTCCAATTAATCACCTATGGACATTAAAATTCTTGGGTTTCTTATTCTTTTTCTAAAACAAGTCCTAACTTTTGATCTATATGGGCAATTTCTTTTTCCAAACGTTTAATTCTATCCTTTAATTTATTTATTGCTCCAAGGAAGGAATCAAAATTACACGCTGTCTCATTAGTCATATTTTCAGCATTCTCAATCCCCTCCTGAAGATTATCAAGACGATTCTCCATAAGATATTCCATATTGAGAATCTTGAGGAGAATTTCCTGTAACTCCTCTTGAAAAACAGAATTGGAATTTAGCATAGTCTTACTTAGCTCTTTAGTAGCCTCTCGAAAACGGTTAAAAAAGATTTCACTTTGTTTTTCGATAAACAGGGAGAGTAACCGGCCCGGTAGTAAGGTATTTGTCCGACCATCACCCCTAATTTTATAGGTACCTCCTGCTGTACAGTACGGTTTTTCCTTCCCGGAAGGAATCTCGATCCGGTAAAAGGGTTTACGGGCATAATTTTCGATAATGATATTCACTTCTACGGGCGGGACACAGCTTTCCGATTTGCTAAGCACGTAAAGTCTCTCTTTATCCCCTACAGAACAACCAATAATCTTCCCTTTTTGCATACTATTCCCATCTTCTATTTCCCCTACCCCTACAAGGATAGTGCCTCCTTTTTCCGAGTTGGCAAAAGCGACCAGATCGGTTGCTTCCACTCCTTTAATAGTCAGCTTAAAATCCACATCCAGCCCTTCTTGACGATTAAGAAGGGCTTTTGATTTACGGGAAACAGACATATAAACATCTTTTTTCATAGGACATACCTCTTAGTATGGTTTAGATAAGATATTAACTAATATTTCCCTTTTATAACTTTACCCTTAATTTTATTAATTGTCCATAAAAAGACAGGCTTCGCTATCCCTTAGAGTAGAATGCCTTCTTCCTCTAACGAATTTTTCGGCCTTTTATCTGGATACCGTGCCTGCGTTAACACCAATGAAGAATTCAGTTAGAAAATGTCCTCGAACCCTTCACTTGGGCCAGTCTTAAGATTCTCTTCAGAACATCCTCGGATTTTTCACCTGCTGCTGCGAAGTTCATATTAGGAACATAATACTGCTCAAGAACGTCATGTTCCTTCTTCGCTTTATAGATACAGTCAATCCCTTTGGCAAGGAGATTATCTAAGATTTGCTGATCATCTTGGATATCCTTTTTGAAATTAGCCATCAGGCTCTTATCTAAAAATTCATTAAGGTTAATTGGCTCATAATTATTCCTTCTATACTTTTCGCTGGTAGTTATAGCCATATCGATTTCCTCGATAAGAATAGTACCGATTTTTCCAGGAATAAGGGGGGTATGGTAGATTTCGACATCCAGGCCTTTTTCTGTTGCTCTAGATGCTATTTTTCTCATCAGAGTCGTCTTTCCTGTTCCCATCACCCCATCTAGATAGTATACCTTTCTGGTATTCTGCAAGATGGAGTCCGTTAAATCTATAAAACCCTCCGGTGTATAAGCACAAGAGAACAAATGTCTTTCTCTTCCGACTGAAGCATACTCTTCTGAAGGATATGTATGTTTAAGTAAGACCTTATCAAAGAGACCTAATACTTTATTCATCGAGCTAAAATCCATGCTCTGCTGATGCATGGCACAAATATTATCGGCAATCGCCCGGGCAGCACTTAAGAAACGATAACCCCTCGCAAACAGGCGACTTACCTCATGGGTAGAGGCTATAATCTTATCTGTATTAGCTTGCATAGCTTCTACATCCCAGTATTCACCCAGATTGATGATCTCCCCTATTCCCCCTGGGTACTTGGGATCTATCAGATGTGGATTTGTTCCATCTACCATTACGATCCCGGCATCCAGAATCGCTATGCCATCCAAGGACTTATTATCCGAAGAACAATAATGAACTTCCAAATCATAACCTAACTCGAGCATTTTCTGCCCGATTTTTTTCATCAGGGTGGATTTCCCTACCCCTGGTCCCCCCTTGATTACGAAAACCCTCTTTGAACCTTTTTCTAACAGATATTTATAGTATGAGAAGAACCCTTCGGAGGTATTCCCACCGGGAAATACCTTTTTAATCCTACCTTGCATAGTATCCACTCCTTAGCCTTATTTTTTTCCCATCCTTTTCCGACATCTTAAATAAATATAATTCACATTTCAGTTTATTGTTTCCAAAGATCTTAAGTGCATGTACTTTAGCTAACTTGGCCTTAAAGATCAAGTTACTTAGGTATCTATATTCAATTATTACCAAAATTTATAATTTGTTTAGAATTTGTTTAGGGAAAGTCAATACTCCCCGGTTAGAATATAATCAGGAAAGCTTTCACGTGGAAAAATAAAGGAGATGCATGTTATGAAACTAAAAAAGAAAACCGCAATATTCATTAGTTTTACCTTGGGGGCCTTGCTTATTGCGACCACGGCCCTTGCGGATATTACTAACAAGAGTGGTTATGAACAGTTAAAAGATGCCCTAAAAGGTACTGCCGAAAGCTGCAACACAAATCTGAAGAGCTTTACTTTAGACGCTTCTTTTGTCATTAAAGATAATGGCAAAATCTTAACCTCCGAGAACTCTCTCAGCAAATACGATTTTCAAAAGAACACAAGAGAGGAAACCAACAACAGCCAACGAATTAATGGTGATTCCTACAGTTACTACTATTACAGTGACAAAACCACCGATATTCGCCTTGGTACCGACGATAACACTTATTACGTCACTGAATATACGGATGAGAAGGAACCGGTTCACTTTAACAATCCTTTCGAAGAAAAAGAGGCTGCCGATCTGGAAAGAATCTTTGATGCCTTAGTGGGAAGTCTGCGGGATCATGTCTCTGTGAAGGAAAATTCTGATGGAAGTAAAGAACTTTACGGCTCTTTAAATGAAGTCCAAATCCCGGCTTTGATTAATGCTCTCGCTTCTTTTCAGATGAAACAAGAATTCTCCGGCCAATATAATGATCAAAACCTTCGTCTTGTTGAAGATATCTTCGTCAAAGGTATCGGTGGATCAGCCCAGGTCAATAAAGACGGTCTCATGGAAAGCATTCTGGGCACCGCCACCCTCTCCGGCAAAGATGTACAAGGAACTGTACATGAAATTACTGTCGACATTTTATTAAAACTTTCGGATATCAATAGCACCACGATCAGCAAACCGAATCTGACCGACAAGAAGATTGTTAAGCAAGAAGGCAAGAGACATACCGGCCCTAGGGGTCCTGAAATAGCTAATCCTGAGAAATATATCGGTCCTTATAAAAATGACATCTTGATGGAGCAAGACGGCCGCTTCGTGAAAATCGGCGAAAGGCATCTGGAAATTACTCACTTAGATAACTCTACGGTTACCGGAAAATATTCCGAAGAATACCGCGAAGGCTACGAACAGCAGGCCTCCCAAAAACTCGAATTCTCCTTTAGCGGTAGCTTCGATAATAATTCTCGCGATATTAATATCGAGTTTTCAGATGGCACGAACTCCGGCCAGAAGGGAAGTCTCTATATTGATGACTATAATGCCAAAGTAAATCTCCATCTAAACAGGCCCTACGAAAACTTGCAATTTGATTCGACATTTATTCCCGTTCTGGAATAATGTAATTAGAAAGAAAATAACTTAAATTTCACTGCTAAAGCCAATAAAGCACAATTGTTTAAGCGATAGTCTCCCCTGGGGACTATCGCTTAAAGCGGAAGGAGTACTAATGGAAAAAGTTATAGAAATCTCTGAACTAACCAAAATATATCCCAACGGTAGAGGCATTCAAGATCTTAACCTCGACATCTATGCCGGAGACATCTTTGGCTTTCTTGGTCCTAATGGAGCAGGAAAAACCACAGCCATGAAGATTATGACCGGGCTCATTAAGGCTGACCGGGGAGATGTTCGAATCTTCGGCCATTGTATCCGGGATGAATACGAAAAAGCCATGGCAGAGGTCGGCTGTTTAATCGAAATCGCCGAATCTTATCCGTTTTTGAGTGCTTATGATAATCTGAAACAACTTTCTCGTTATTATCCAGACATCGATTCCAAGCGAATCGACGAAGTCTTAGAGTTAACGGGCATTCTCAAATATAAACAAGAAAAACCCAAAAAATTTTCCCTAGGAATGAAACAACGTTTGGGCCTCTCGGCAGCTATTCTTTCCCGCCCTAAAATCTTAATCTTGGATGAACCTTTAAATGGGCTTGATGTCGAGGGAATGATCGAGATTCGCAAGCTCATCCTTCATCTGGCTGAAACCGAAGGGACTACTTTTTTCATTTCCAGTCATCTTATCCATGATGTGGAATTAACTTGTGATCGAATCGGCGTTATCTTTGATGGCAAATTACTTAGTGTCGATACAACCAAGAATATCCTGAATAGCTATGCAACTCTAGAAAATTACTTTGTAAGTGAGGTAGATAGAAATGGCCGTATTCCAAGCAGCACTCCTCAATGAGTTAGAAAAACTCTCCAAAAAAAAGAAAGCCCTGTTAGCCTTGATTCTGTCCCTCGCCGTGATCGTTATCGGTCAACTACTAGTCGTAGGAGTGCGCAGTGGTTTCGGGATTAGAGGGGCCGGCAGTGTAGAATTTCCTATTCTGGTCTTATCAGTAGTGATTAATACTATTCTTCCTCTCTTTACCGCCTTAGTAGCCATCGATTGCTTTTCCGGCGAATTTTCGAATAATATTATGCGAGTCACCTTGACCCGGCCGGTCTCGCGCTTCAAAATATTC
Organism: uncultured Peptococcaceae bacterium; assembly: GCA_937892995.1. Taxonomy (GTDB): domain Bacteria; phylum Bacillota; class Desulfitobacteriia; order Desulfitobacteriales; family Syntrophobotulaceae; genus CALBJS01. Next base: position 11,229 of record CALBJS010000274.1, read on the forward strand.
TCGGCTAAAGTATGTGCCATCGCCCTCTTTATCTTGGCCAATCTCATCTTGCTCTTGGTTTTCTCATCCCTTGCCGGCTTCTTATTTAATGCCAACTCCGCATCCCTCGCTTCCTTTCTCAAGACGATTATTACCTATTTGGTAAGCCTCTTTCCCCTCCTGGTTTTGGCTTTAGGAATTGTTCTCTTAGCCAATATTTTCAAAAGCGGTACATCGGTCTTCTTTGTCTCCATCTTAGTTTTTATTGTCTTCAAAGGTACGGGAATTTTATTCCCTCAGTTTTCTAGTTTGCTTCTTACTTCCCACTTAGATTGGTATCACCTTTGGCTCTCTGACTCCTTTCCCCTCGCTAAAATCGCCCGAGGATTTTTCCTCTTACTTGGCTATGCTATAATATTCTTTACAGCAGGTTATTATTTGTTCGATAACAAAGAGTTTTAAGTCTTAATATATTTAGGTGAAAAGATGAAGTTGACCAAACGCTTAATTTTAGCCAACGCAGCCACAGTGATTGTCCCTCTGATGATTACTGTCCTTGTAGCGTTGGCTTATATTTATCTCTACGGGAAATTATTAGGGACAGACTTAAGCTTCGAAAGCTATCAGAAACTATCTGAGATTCGCTTCGAGCTTACCGGTAACCAACAAAGTCCTCTGCACAGAACTCCGGAAATCATTGAAGAAGAAAGTTTTCACCTTCATCTCCAAGAACAGCTTTCCGGCATTCAGGGTGAAGTAATAATCCTTAAAAATGAAAAAATTCTCTTCACTTCTCGCAATTTTAATAAAGTCGATATCGCTAAATCCATAGAGATTGGAAATAAAACTTGGGGTAAGGAATATTTAGTTATCGGAAATATTCCTTATACTGTTGAGCTATTTTCTTTGCAACTTAAAGATGGTTCCCAAGGTAAAGTAATCTTATTAGCTCCTCTGGATCAGGCAAGTAAAAATGTTAGAACCTTTTTCACCCTGCTCGGGCTTACTTTCCTTCTATCCTTTGCCTTAACTAATATTTACGTTTCCCGCCAATTTTCGAGGACTATGGTCAGGCCCTTGCGTAATCTGCAAAAAGCTGCGGCCGAAATTACTCTGGGGAACCTGAGTCATACCATCGCCGAAGAAGGAGATCAAGAAATTCGGGAATTGTGCCGTGACCTGGAACGAATGAGAATTAAGCTCAAGGAATCTATCCATACTCAATTAAAATATGAAGACAACCGTAAAATGCTCGTATCAAGCATTTCACATGATTTAAAGACTCCTATCACTACCATTAAAGGTTATATAGAAGGCATCCTGGACGGCATTACCACTACTCCGCAAAAAACCGAAAGATATCTGCGAACAATCTCACTGAAAGCGGAACAAGTCGACCAGATGATTGACGATTTATTACTATATTCAAAACTAGATTTAAAACAAATACCCTTTAATTTTGAAGGGACAGATTTGGAAGATTATCTGCGGGATTTCATAGCTGAAAGCGAACCGGAATTAGAGCACCAAGGGATTCAAATCATTTTTGAATCTAGGTTATCAAAGAGACAGCAGATCAATTTAGATCGGGAGAAAGTAAAAAGGGTAATCATGAATATCCTTGATAATTCCCTAAAATATATGCAGAAAAGCTCCGGGGAGATTAACGTTATTCTAAGAGAAACAAACACCAGTATTATCATCGAATTTCATGATAACGGCTCAGGGATTAGTCCCCAGGATTTACCTCAGATCTTTGATCGTTTCTATCGTTCCGATACCTCCCGCAGCGAAATCAAAGGCAGTGGCTTGGGACTAGCTATCGCTAAGCAAATAATCGAAGGCCATGGCGGAAGAATCTGGGCTGTCAGTCCTGAAGCAGAAGGAACAAGTATCATAATTTCTCTGGCAAAACCCTAGCAAGCCGTACCTAGCAATTGCCGCCTTTCCTAGTTCAGCATAAGTATCTTTGAGAAAATACATTAAGGAGGTAAAAGTCTTTTGAAAAAGATTTTGATCATTGAAGATGATTTAAGTATCGCCGAATTGCAAAAAGATTATCTTGAAGTGGCCGGTTTCGAGACTTCGATTTGCCCCGATGGGCCGGAGGGCTTGAAGGTTATTCGAGAGAATGATTATGACCTTTTAATAATAGATATCATGCTTCCGGGGATGGATGGCTTGGAAATTTTACGTAATATTAAAGATGAAAAGGAAATACCCGTTCTTCTAGTCTCAGCCAAAAAGGAAGAGATCGATAAGATTAAAGGCTTTAGCCTAGGGGCTGATGATTATATCACTAAACCTTTCAGCCCCGGTGAGTTAGTCGCCAGGGTAAAGGCTCATTTAGATAATTATGAAAGGCTCAAGCAAAAATATAGCGGTCCTAATAAAAAGGAGAATATCTTAGCTATCCGCGGTCTGAAGATTGAAAAAGATGCCCGCAGGGTCCTTATGAACAATGAAGAGGTTAACCTGGCCCAGAAGGAATTCGAATTGCTTGTCTATTTGGCCCAAAATCCCAACAGAGTATTCGGTCGAGAAGAGCTTTTTGAACGTATCTGGGGACTTGATGCCCTCGGGGATTCGGCTACGGTCACCGTTCATATAGCCAGGGTACGGGACAAAATCGAAACTGATCCCTCCAACCCCCAATACATTGAGACCATTTGGGGGGCCGGTTATCGATTCAAAGTATAACTACCTAGCTTTTTTGACCATTTTCTGCTTTCCTCTCTTTTCCCCTCTCTTGTATTTGAGAAATTCCCACCATTCGACTATTTTCATGCAAAAACACATGTAAATCCCCATTATTATCATGTGTCTCATGTCTTGCATTCTTTTGTTCTGCATCTTATAATTTAAATATCCTAAATTATTAAACTTGGCAAATTGCGTTTTTAGAATCTCTAAGGGAGGGCGAAAATGGATCTGCGTAAAATCTTCGATTGTATGATTTCCGTATCAGAATTAGGACGTGGCCAAGCTTCCAAAGTCATACAGGCCGTAGAGGATAATGGTAATCCTTACATCGTTGTTAAAAACAATAAGCCGCAGGCTGTTATTATCTCTATTGATGAATACACTGAGCTTATGCAAGCTAAGGATATGCTCAACTCTATGTCCTCAGTGCAAAGTCCATTTTATAATAGCTTTCCGATTAATAATTCTTCATCCAATAATTTCTCACCCCCTAATAACGTCCCATTAAATAATACTTTCCCGCCTGGTTATAACTTTCCGCCTGATAATCCTTTACCTAATAATTATATGCCCAATAATAACCCGCCAAATGTTTTACCCGACAATTATGCCCCAAATAGCTATTCCCCTGCTAAAGTGGATACTCTTACTGAAGACGAAATTAAGATGTTCCTTCAGACCGAAGAAAACGATTAGGGATCAAATTAGACCTAATTTAGAGAATCTTTAAGGATTATATTCTAATTTGATCTAGACTTTTCGTTATTTTTTATTTAAAATAGGAATGTAGATATCATATGAGAAATGATTCTCATATGATAGTAGTATGGTAGTACTGTAGAATTAGGTTTTTGTTTTTTTAAGATTAGTATGGGAGGATGGTAGCAAATGAAGTTTTTTGCTGTAGGTCTTTATGTAGCTATCCTGATTGCGATAGCTTTTTTTAGTATGAAGAAGACCAAAACTTTGAATGATTTTTTTCTTGGGAATCGCTCAATCGGCCCGTGGGTATCGGCCTTCACTTATGGGACAACTTACTTCTCCGCAGTCATGTTTATCGGTTATGCCGGCAAAATAGGCTGGGGTTTTGGTCTTTCCGCCTTATGGATTGTTGCTGGTAATGCTTTGATCGGTAGTCTTCTCGCTTGGAAGCTCCTGGCCAGAAGGACAAGGGCCATGACTTCCCGCTTAAACACCATGACTATGCCCGGTTTTTTAGAGAAACGTTACCAAAGTAAGGCTTTAAAAATTGTCTCAGCCCTGATTATTTTTATTTTTCTCGTCCCATATTCAGCCTCTGTCTATATGGGTTTAAGCTACTTTTTTGAATCTGTTTTTGGAATTCCATACAATTACGCCCTGGGCTTCATGGCGATAATGACTGCAATCTACTTGACCATGGGTGGCTATTTTGCAATGACTCTGGCCGACTTCTTCCAAGGGATCATTATGATTTTCGGGGTGGTCGCTATGATCTTATTCGTGGTTTATAGTCCTAAAGTTGGTGGATTTAGCAATATCGTCCCATCTCTTGCGGCTATCGACCCTAAGTTAACATCACCCGTCGGACCGCCGGGAGCTTTAAATCTTTTTTCACTGGTTATCCTAACTTCTTTAGGACCTTGGGGTTTACCGCAGATGGTTCAAAAATTTTATTCCATTAAAAACGAAAAGGTAATTAAGACAGCTACCTGGGCTACCACAGGCTTTGCTCTCCTGATGGCTACCGGAGCTTACTTCACCGGATCCTTAAGCCGCCTTTTCTTTGGCAGCCTCCAAGAAGTAGGAAATAATGTAGATAAAATAATGCCGACCATCATCAGCTCTACTGTGCCCAGTGCGATCGCCGTGCTTATTTTACTATTAATCCTTGCCGCCTCCATGTCTACTCTGGCATCGTTGGTCTTAGTCTCCAGTTCCGCTATCGCCGTAGACCTTTTTCAAAGCTTGAAGCCTAAGACAGACCAAAAAAAAGTAGTTCTCCTGATGAGAGCTCTGTGTCTTGTATTTATTGGTCTCTCCCTTTACCTGGCAATAAAGCCGAATATTATCTTGAACTTGATGGCTTTCTCATGGGGGGCCGTCGCCGGTGCCTTCATCGGTCCCTATGTTTTCGGACTTTACTATAAAAAAGCTACCAAAGCAGGTGCTTGGGCTGGGATGTTGACCGGGACTCTTTTCTGTTCCATCTTTTCCTATCTGTATCCTGCCAACATTCCGCTGGTTGGTTCCCTAGCTATGATTCTGTCAATCTTAGTAGTTCCCGTTGTAAGTGCCTTCACCCAAAAAATGCCGGAAGAACATCTCGATTTTATTTTTGGTGAAAGTGCTGCACCCCAGATAAACACTAGGAATCAAGTATATTCCTCTAAATAGAAAGCCAAAAGGGTCTTTAGATATTGAAAAAAAAGTCAACTTATTTTTGACATTTAGCTTAGTTTACAATTGTTTTGGAATTTATGCTAAAATTATTAGAGAAGGCTGATTTTTTGTTTTCTAAATTAAAATAGTTCAAGACTATACCCACTTTTTACCCTCGAAGTGCCGGGTATTTTACTTGAACTGTTTTCTTTGTTCATACTATAATAGTTGATGTTGATCGCTTTCCAAAAATAGATATAGAATTATAGATTTCTATACTTACCTGATGATAAGATAACCTAAATACCAGAAAGAGATTTCGGAGAGGATGGGAAAATGAAAAAACTTCTAACAGGTAATGAAGCTATTGCCCGTGGGGCCTGGGAAGCCGGTGTCGTGGTCTGCACGGCCTATCCCGGTACTCCTAGTACGGAAATAACTGAAAATGCAGCTAAGTATAAGGAAATGTATGCTGAATGGTCTGCTAATGAAAAGGTTGCTCTCGAAGTTGGCCTCGGTGCCTCAATTGCCGGTGGACGAGCTTTAGTAGCAATGAAACATGTTGGGGTCAATGTTGCTGCCGATCCCTTATTTACCTTTGCTTATACCGGGGTTAACGGCGGACTTGTACTTGTTTCCGCCGATGATCCGGGAATGCACAGTTCCCAAAATGAGCAGGATAACCGCCATTTTGCCAGAGCGGCTAAGATCCCGGTTCTTGAGCCCTCAGATAGCCAGGAAGCTAAAGATTTTACTAAGCTGGCTTTTAACTTAAGCGAAAATTTTGATACCCCGGTAATGCTAAGAATCACTACCAGAGTAGCTCATTCCCAATCTTTAGTTGAACTGGCGGAACGTCAGGATAGCGAACTTAAAAAATATGAAAAGAACGCTTTGAAATTTGTGATGATACCTGCCTATGCCCGCCGCCGTCATGTTGCCGTTGAAGCAAGGTTAGATAAATTAAGAGAATATACTGAGGCCACTCCCTTAAATAGAATTGAATGGAAGGATACCAAAATTGGGGTAATTACCGGCGGAGTAACCTATCAGTATGTTAAAGAAGTATTAAAAGATGTTTCTATTCTTAAACTCGGGATGAGCTTTCCGTTACCTCAGAAACTTATCACCGAATTTTCTAGGAAAGTGGATAAGCTTTATGTCATAGAAGAATTAGAACCTTTCATTGAAGACTATGTTAAATCCTGGGGTATCGAAGTCCACGGTAAGGACATTTTCCCGGGGATCGGAGAACTATTACCCGAGACCATTGCTGAGAAGATGGGGGTATCATCGTCCGAGAAAAAAGCCTTGTTTAAAGCTGCTGAATCTGCTGCCCTAGCTAATGTCGAGCCTCCTATCCGTCCCCCTGTACTCTGTCCGGGTTGCCCACATCGAGGCCTTTTTTATGTTCTTAAAAAGCTAAAGATTACAGTAGCCGGAGATATCGGTTGTTATACCTTAGGTAGTCTCGCTCCTCTTAGTGCCATAGACACCACTATCTGTATGGGAGCCAGTATTGGGACGGCGATAGGTATGGAAAAAGCCCGCGGGAAGGATTTTGCCCGTAACCTGGTAGCGGTAATAGGGGATTCTACCTTTATCCATTCCGGTATAACGGGGCTTATTAATGCGGTTTATAGCAAAGCTTCTACCACTACTATTATTCTTGATAACCGAACCACAGGGATGACGGGACATCAGGACAACCCCACTACGGGTCTAACGCTTAAAGGAGAACCTATTAAAGAAGTGGATATGGCCCTCCTGGCTAAAGCTGTTGGGGTCGAAAGAGTAGTAATAGTAGATCCCTTTGATCTGGAAAAACTGGAAACAGTCCTTAAAGAAGAATTAGCCGCCGAAGAACCTTCCGTCATCATAGCTAAACGTAAATGTGCTCTCCTTGAAAAAGACAAGGTTAGCACCCCTCATACCGTTAGTGCTGAAACCTGTACGGGTTGTATGCGTTGTATGAGGCTTGGCTGCCCTTGTATTGTTAAGGATGGTAAAAAAGTAAGAATTAACCCTACTCAATGCGTAGGGTGTGGGCTCTGTGCCGATGTTTGTTTCAGCGGAGCAATTCAAAAGGAGGGTACTAGCAATGGCTGATACTAAAAATATCTTAATTGTCGGTGTTGGAGGGCAAGGGACCATTCTCGCTAGCCGAGTACTCTCCGGGGTTATCCAGAAAATCGGTCTGGATGTTAAAGTCTCTGAAATCCATGGCATGGCTCAACGCGGAGGAAGTGTTGTCACCCAAGTTAGATATGGTGATCAGGTAGCCTCCCCTATCATACCCCAGGGAGAAGCTGATCTCATTTTAGCTTTTGAAAAGCTGGAAGCCTTGCGTTGGTTACCTTTTCTTAAAGAAAATGGTAGTATATTAATTAACGACCAAAGGATTGACCCCATGCCGGTAGTCATGGGGAGTGCCAATTATCCCGACGATGCTTTTGATACTATCCGAAAACAGTGTAAAAACGTCATAGTAATCGATGCCCTCCATAAAGCTCAAGGAGTAGGCAATGTTAAGACGGTGAACCTGATTCTCCTGGGATTGCTATCGAACTACCTTAACATTGAGAAGGAACTCTGGTTAGAAGTTATCCGGGAAACCGTCCCTGCTAAATTTTTAGAAGTCAATCTCGCAGCATTTCAAGCCGGGCGTGAGAATTAAGAACTGAAAAGCAATAAGGTCAGTACGACAATTTAGGGAGCAAAAGCCATTATGTCTAATAAGGTTGCTAGCGATATCCTAAGTAGTATAAAAAACCCAATATTCCGGGAATATGCTAAGATCTATAGTAATATTTATGCTAACTATCTTGAACAAATTCAAGCTAAGGGATTAAAACTCGACGAATATCGGGGAGAGGAACAGGCTATTGCTCTCGAAAAACTCCGTCAAAGAGGAGTTGCTTTCCGGAATGAAGGCAAAAGTCTTTACCTTAATTGGATCTCTCCGGCCTGTGAGGCTTGCCGAAAAGGAATCAATAGCCTAACCTTCTTTATATCATTAATGTGCCATCGCCATTGCTATTACTGCTTTAACCCCAATCAAGAGGACTATGCCTATTTCAGGGAAAATAAACGGGACTGTCAAGCTGAACTAGCCCAATTAGCTAAATCCGGGCAAAAGGTTTCCTATCTCGCCCTGACAGGGGGCGAGCCTCTCTTGCACCACCAGGAAACTATTGACTTCTTTACTTTGGCCCAGGAAAAATTCCGCCGGGCCCATACCAGACTCTATACTTCCGGAGATCTCCTCGACCAAGATATCCTGCAACAGCTCCAAGATGCAGGCTTAGATGAGGTACGCTTCAGTGTCAAACTAGAAGATGACCCTCAGTTACGGAAGAAAGTCTATGATCGAATAAGCCTTGCCAAGGAGTATATTCCGAACGTCTTGGTGGAAATGCCGGTCATTCCCGGCACTTTACAAGAAATGAAAGAACTCCTTCGAATTTTAGATAATCTTGGGATAGAAGGGATAAACCTTTTGGAATTTTGCTTCCCCTTTCATAATCGAGAACATTTTCAAAAAGAATCTTTCAAAGTGAAAAATCCTCCTTTTCTAACCCTCTATGATTACTGGTACGCCGGTGGGTTGCCTATTTCCCAAAGTGAGCTGGAATGCCTAAAACTATTAGAGTTTGCCCTGGATCAAGAGTTAAGCATCGGCGTCCACTATTGCTCCTTAGAGAATAAACACACCGGCCAAGTCTATCAACAAAATCTGAAACAAAAATCCTCCGGACTTGCTTATCTTTCACCCAAAGATTATTTTCTTAAAACAGCTAAGGTCTTTGGCGAGGATATTCCTACCGTATTAAGAATATTTAAGAGAAAAAACAACTCTCAATTTCAAATTAATGGGGATCACCAGTTTCTTGAATTCCACGTCAAAGAGGTCAAAACCCTAAAGGGTCTTGACCTAGAAGTCGGGATCTCCTCTTCCATCCTTGAAGAACGTTCGGATGGAACTTATTTACGGGAACTTAAAATAGATCTGACTTACCCCGAAATATTTGATATCCGAGCAATCTAAAGTTCCTAAAAACTCCCTTCGGCTCACTAATAAACCTTGAAAGAAATTCAGTAACCTTCCTTTCCTTACCTCTCCTCTAAGAAATATCTTTCTCTTGTTTTCGATGGAAAAAAGCGTATCGAGGGTCGGGTCAGTCGGATATCTGGAAACCCTTCGATCTTCGCTACCGTCCCCTTCGGGTAAGCCTGCTTGAAGTTATACATCTGCAGGGCACCTGTAGGGCAGGCACTAACACAGGCCGCTTCCAACCCCATTTGCTGCCGTGGAAGACAAAAAGTACACTTACTGGCCTTATGGCTAATAATATCGAACTTAGGAGCAGTATAGGGACAAGCCCCCACACAATCCATACAACCGTTGCAAAGGTTAGGATCGATAAGAACAATCCCATCTCTCCTCTTGGTATAAGCCCTTTCGGGGCAAACCCGAAAACACTCTGGGCTATCACAATGATTACAGGAAACGGATAGATATTTATGATCCGCTACTTGCGTCACACGTCGCCAGCTTATACCAGGCTGGGTTTTATTTTCATTTTTACAAGCTGTTTCACAGGTTTTGCATCCTACACAGCAGTCGGCATCAAAGATAAAACCCATTTGCTTTAGCATGCAGATCACCTCCTACCTTGGACACAATCTACATAAGTATCATAAAAGGCGGCGTTTCTGCTGCCACTCATTTTCATCCCCATATCCGCAGCTGTTCGGGCAATTAATATGTTTACAGGATTATCCCCTCCTTGGAAAGCAACGACCACCCCTGGGGGGACAGAATTGCTTAACTGAACTTTCTTGATAATTTCCCCCTCAGCATTATAGACCCGAACCCAATCCCCTTCCGCCAGTTCTCTTTGGGCAGCATCTTTAGGATTAATTTGAAGAACGTTATCGTATTCCCCGCTTAACCAGGTAAGAGCGTTATATTGAGAATGAATTCGGTATGGATTCTGGGGAGTAATAAGCCTTAAGGGATAATCCCCTTTTGTTTGCGGCCAGCTGAATCTAGGGAGGGCCGGTAAGTTGTCTTTTTTAGCTTCGTTGGAATACAATTCGAACTTTCCACCACAGGTTCTAAATTTCCGGTCCAGCCAAGGAGTTTTTGCCCGGAGCTTATGAGGACCGTCTTTAAGCTCCTGCCAAGAAGTAAGGCCGTAGGCAGTATATACTTGGGATGTGAATTCCTTAGCAAGCCAATCCTCAGCCGTAAGCTCATCAGGGAAATTAGAAAACCCCGGAGAAATCTCCTTAAGTCTGCGAGTCAGCATCCGAGCAATTTCCAGATCACTTTTGGCCTCATAATAAGAGGGAATTGCCTTTTCATTAAGAGCGAGCCAATGATGCCAATAACTTATATTAAGGTCAACTTCTTCGAAATGGCTGGCTGCGGGTAACACCAGGTCGGACATTTGGGCTGTCTTGGTCATGAATAGGTCGACTGTTACCACCAATTCTAAAGTGCGAAGAAGTTCCTGCCATTTGTTAAGGTCTTGATCCTGGGAAAGAGGGTTTCTACTTGCTATCCAAAGAAACCTTACCGGAGGTTTATCAAAAAATAAAAGCCTCTCGGCAAAATTATTAATATCTGCTTCCCGATCTTTTTTTCCATCTGCCAAGGGGCGAGCATATTTTAAAAGATTCCTGGGAAATAAATCCTCACTGGGATGTAAATAAAACATCCCACCACCTTTTTGTCCCAAGTTACCGGTAATAGCAGCCAAAGCGCTGATAGACCGAACATTCTGACCGCCATTACTACTCCTTTGGATACCAAAACCTGCCCAATGGGCACAAGGACGATGCGAAGCATATAAAGAAGCAAGTTTTTCCATGGCCTGAAGGGATACTCCGGTAACTTCACTGGTCTCATTAATCGAAATTTTATCCTGTAAATAACTAAGGAAAGGCTCCCAACCAAAGAGATGATTTTCCGCAAACTTTCGGTCATATTGCTTGCGTTCGATCATCATCCTAGCCAGAGTCAGAGCTAAAAGACCGTCTGTCCCGGGACGAATCTGGATAAACAAATCCGCTTTGGCCGCGATAGGGGTGAAAAGAGGATCGATTACAACAAGCTTAGCACCGCTATCCCTAGCCTGTTTAATAAAGTCCAACTGATGAACAGCTGTCCAAGCCGGGTTAGCTCCCCAAATCATAATCAATCCGGCTTGGGCCATGCTTTCAGGATCGGGACTTAAAGCCTTACCCAGGTCATAATGCAAGGCATCTTTACCTGCCGCCAGACAAGCATCACCAAAAGGTTTGGTATGGGCACCGAGACTATTAAACATCCCTTCGATTGCATAATGCAAAAGTCCGATATTTCCGGAATACTTATTATAAGCCAGAGATAGATTAGAGCCATAACGTCTGTTAAGCTCGATCATCTTGCCGGCAATCTTCTCCAAAGCCTGATCCCAGCTTATCCTCTCCCAATGCCCCGAACCTCTCGGATACTGGTACAAAGGATAGCGAAGTCTATCCGGGCTGTATACATATTCAGGATACGCATACCCTTTGGTGCACAGCCTTCCTTGGGTATAGCCCTGAAGGGGGTCACCTTCAACTTTTTCCAGCTTTCCGTTTTGGACATAAGAAAGCATACTGCAGGTGTCATAGCAATTACGGGGGCAGACATTACGATAAACTTTATTCCCGCCATCTCTCATGTTCTTCCTCCGTTCTTTGTTCTCTAAACTTTCTTCAAATACTTTATTTTAAAAGCGGCCATTAAATTTAATTTAATATCAAACTCATTGAGATCTATGCTTAAGATTTCTTCAATCTTCTTTAAACGGTATCTTAGGGTATTGGGATGAAGAAAAAGAGCATCCGCAGCTGTTTTTAGTTCACAGCGATGCAAGAGATATTTCTCCAACGAATTCAGCAACTCGCTCCCTTGTTCCTTATCATACTTCTCAAGGTCCCCTAGCGTTTCTTGGTAAAAATCCTGCAGCTCCTGGTAATCATGATTATACAAGATCCGGGCTAAACCCAAATCTCCAAAACAGGGGATAGTAAGACGCATGTTCAATAATCTTCCAAGTTCCAGAGCTACTTTAGCCTCTTGATAACTGCGGAATATTTCATTCGGATTATCGTATATTCGTCCTACACCTACCCGGACAATCCTAGGAGCTACTTTTTCTTCGGCCTTATTCATTACTTTTTTTACAAACATTTCTATCAAAGTTCTTCGTTCTTGCAAGTTGGCTTCTTCTATTGTCAGAAGAACAACGATTTCCCCTTTTTTACGTAGTAGTATGGGCTTTCTCCCGATTTTACCCAGTTTTATACTCACAATATCCAAGAGGATCTTAACTAATTGAAAATCTGAAGAATATTGTTCATATTCTTCTAACTCGAAGACAATAACTCCATGAGGATATTCTAAATTCCAACCCCAAATTTCCCCCTGACTAATGATATCTTGATTATATTCTATATTGCCATAAAGTAGCTCATAAATAAAAGCTTCTTTATATTGCTGCTCGAATAGCAATAACTCATTCTGCTTAACGATTTCCACCGCACAAGAAAGGGCAGCCTGCTTTCCTATCTCGATAATAAAATCCTCAGTGGGGCAAGCGTCAAGAATTAGAAGAGAGCCTAACTTCAAGTTGTTACTCTCTACAGGAAAGACCAGCCCTTCAAGTTTTTGATCGTTCCAGATCAAGCTCATCCGGTTTTTTTCCTGATTAGATTCCAGGATTTCTATAAATTCTTCCTCCGGTTGTATCTTAAGAGAAGAAGCCAACACACGGGTAGACGAGTTCATAACAATAATGGGCTTACGACAATAAGTACTTATCTTGTCAATAAGTCCTTGTAATCCCCGTCCCGAGGATAATTCAATCAGCAGTTCCTGTTGAAAACCCGAAAGCTCTTTAAATTGCATGATCTTTCATCCTTTCCTCAAAGATAACCAAAATCTTTAGATTCATTATACTAGAGGTAAACAAGATTACTAGAGTGGCAAAAAGAGCAAGATCTCATTATTGATCATGCTCTTTTAATATTTCTAACGATTAAACTATCTAATTGTCGAGTATCATTTCTGAGAAAGTATTATCCTTTTCAGTTTCTGTGCCGCCATCTCCATATCTTCTTCCGCCAAAATAGCCGAAACCACCGAAATTCCATCTATGCCGGCACCCATAATCTTGGCGGCGTTTTTTTCCTTAATTCCACCGATAGCTACTACGGGAATGGCTACCGCTTCTTTAATTCTCCTGAGTTCCTCTAAAGAAACCAGCTTAGCATCGGTCTTGGTTCCGGTAGTAAACATCGCCCCCGCCCCCAAATAATCCGCTCCTTCTTTCTCAGCTAGGATGGCTTCTTGGACATTGCTCACCGAGATCCCGATCACCTTATCCTCACCGAAATGCTCCCTGGCCACTCCGATAGGGAGATCATCCTGGCCAAGGTGGAGGCCATCAGCATTTACTGCAAGAGCAATATCCAGGCGGTCGTTAATTATCAAAGGAACGTTATGGCGGGAAGTAACTTCTTTTAAGCCCAAGGCCAGTTCATAAAACTCTAGGAAAGAAGCCGTTTTCTCTCGGAGCTGGACAAGGGATACCCCTCCCCGGATGGCCTCTTCCACACACTCAGTTAAGCTCCGCTGACCGCTATACTTTCTATCTGTCACGAGATATAGAGAATAATCCCACTTTAGACTACTCAATTCTTATCCGGCCTTCTTTCATCATGGTCTCTCCATCGAGACGATAAATGCTATCGAATAGTCTCATTCGGAAAGTTCCGATACCTTCGTTTCCTTTTAAAGTTCTTTCAGCTAACTCTCCGGCTAACCCCATAGACATAACTCCTGTGGTCGCTGCCAGAAAATAATCCCTAACTGCTCCGCAGAAAGTACCCACCAGGGCTGTAGCCATACAACCCGTACCTGTAATACCCGGTAAAATGGGATGTCCATTATCTATTAAACAAACTCTTTGGCCATCGGTGATAATATCTGTTTTTCCGGTTACTGCCGCCACACATTTCATGTCGGCAGCCAAGCTTTTAGCGGCTTCAATACCACCTGCTTCATCAGCTACGGAATCAACCCCTTTGGTCTGAACTGCCAAGCCGCTCAGGAATTTGACCTCCGACATATTGCCTCTAATTACAGCGAACTCTATCTCCTTTAAGAGTTTCTCGGCAGTCTTATTCCGATAAGGCCCTGCTCCCACTCCTACAGGGTCAAACACTACAGGCTTATGCAGTTTATTGGCTTTCTTCCCTGCTTTAATCATGCTGGCCACAGTTCTTTCATTTAAGGTTCCCATATTGATAACTAGGCAAGAAGCTATGGACACCATATCTTCGACATCATTGATATCATCAGCCATAATAGGTGATCCCCCGATAGCCAAGATAACATTAGCACAATCATTAACTGTTACATAATTAGTGATATTATGAACCAGGGGGTTCTGCTCTTTTACTTTTTGCAAAGCTGTTACACATTCTTTGATAATCTCCATTTTTCTCCGACTCCTTTAATGATAATAGATAATAAAGCGATAATTACCATGACCGGCAAGGTACTGCCGAGAAATAAATCCATGGCCATGAAGCGATGGTAAATTAAGACACCCAGGGCCCAAATGAAAGTGTTAAGCCCATAAACATTTTTACGGTCATCTATGCTTCTCTTCTTTAAAAGATAATAATCCGTTAAGAGTATGGCAAAAAGGGGTGCAAAGACCGAGCCAATAGCATAGAGAAAATTCTCATACTGTTCAATCGGGGTAATAATCGCTATAGCCGTTCCCAGCACAGCCATGACGATAGCCGCCGACTTCTCATTCGCTAAAGGCTTGAGGTTAATAAAGCTTACTCCGGCTGAATAAGCATCTAGGAAGGTCGTCGTCACCGTAGAAAGTACTACAATCCCCAAGGCGGCTATCCCCAGATTAGCAGCCAGTAAAATGG
Source organism: uncultured Peptococcaceae bacterium (assembly GCA_937892995.1). GTDB lineage: Bacteria > Bacillota > Desulfitobacteriia > Desulfitobacteriales > Syntrophobotulaceae > CALBJS01. The sequence continues at coordinate 26,262 of CALBJS010000274.1, forward strand.
CGGCGGGATCAGGGTTCCCTGCGTAAATAGCCGCACCTAAGCCGATAATATACATCCACGAACTTCCGATGAAGTACCCACCCATGCTTCCCCAGAAGCCACCTTTGGCACTTCGGGCATAACGGGTATAGTCAGATATTAAAGGCAACCAGGAAAGGGGCATAATCACGCTCAGTTCAACAGCCGTACCGAAAGACATCCCACCATCGGGTACTTCATTAATCAACCCGGGTTTATTAAAAATTACCGTGCTTAGGATGATAGTTAAGATGAATAAAAGGCTCACAGCAAGTAAATTAATTTTATTTAACTTTTTAATGCCTACCATAATCCAAATACAGATCAACAGTCCGATCATCATGCTCCATAATACTTGGTGATCAAATCCCCAGAGAATCTTACTGATCTCGTTAACAGACCTTGCCCCGGCAATAACCATAACTGCTGTCCAACCCAGAAGCTGAAGAATATTCAGTACCGAAAAACCATAGGAACCATACCTTCCGAAAGATATCCGGGTGGAGACCAAGGCCGGAACTTTTTGTTGGGAACCTATTAAACCGGTAAGTCCTAGAAGGAGTGCTCCGATAACATGTCCCAAGATAATAGCCTGGATACCTTTACTAAATCCCAAAGGAGCCAATAAGGCCCCGGTGTAGATCTCGGCAATAGAGACTGCGGCCCCAAACCATAAAATAAAAAGACTAAATGAGGATACTCCCCTCGTTCCTTCACTGTTCATCAAGTATTCCTGCTTTCTGATATAATTCATAAAAATGATGAGTAGGGCCCACTCCCTTACCAATAGTCAGTCCGTGCTCGATGGCTGTAGTAATATATTTCTTACTCGCTTCAACAGCCTTAGCTACTTCCATACCTTTGGCTAAGTTTGAGGCTATGGAAGCCGAAAGGGTACAGCCTGTGCCATGGGTATTCTTGGTATTCAACCTTGGGGACTCAAATTCACTAAAGTTATGGCCATCAAATAAAATATCGATCGCCTGATTTTCCATGTGCCCCCCTTTAACCAATATATAAGTAGGTCCGAAGGAAGAGATAATCTTAGCAGCTTCTTTCATATCTTGAAGATCCTCAATTGCCTTTCCGGTAATGGCTTCAGCTTCGGGAATATTGGGAGTAGCGATCGTAGCTAGAGGAAGCAAATGTTCCACCAATGCTTCCTGAGCAACCGGCTGAAGCAGAGGAAACCCGCTTTTCGAGATCATCACCGGGTCGAGAACAATATTCTGAGCTCGACGCTCTCTTAATTTAGCCGCTATAATCTTAATGGTGTCAATGACAGAGACCATACCTATCTTTAAGGCATCAACTTCAATATCCTCAAAAATAGCGTCGATTTGCTTAGCGATAATATCGGGGGCAATATCCTGGACCGCAAATACCCCTTGGGTATTTTGAGCTGTTACAGCCGTAATCACGCTCATTCCATAAACACCATGAGCTGAAAAAGTCTTTAGGTCAGCTTGTATTCCGGCACCACCACAGGTATCACTTCCGGCAATCGTCAGTACCTTTTTCATGTAATTCCTCCTTTATAATTCTCTAAATTTACAAAAATATGCTTTTTTTAAGTTCCCCTTCCTTGTTTAAACCGGTCTACCCGTGTAAGACACTACTCTTTTAAATAAGCACCTCGTTTAAACTGTAGTATCGTATGCCTTTACTCTTTGTGTGACGGTCTTTTTGCCTATCCCTTTTAATTGAAAAGGATAGGCAAAAAGAACCTTAAAAAAACACAAATCCGGTTAGAGATTTGTGTTTTTTTGGTGTTTATAGAAGAGAAGCCTTTAATAATATTTGCACCAAATTTCATCCCTACGCCAGTATTATCTGGATCAGGTTATAGGAGTCAAAGACATCATCGGGTCTTTATCTCAGCCGGCCTCATCCCAGCACCCCTGAAATTATGTTTTAAGTTTTGAGAAATTGTGGGTGAATTATCTAATACCCAGTTCAAATTATACTTATTTTGTCCATAACTTTCAAGTTAAAATTTATCACTTATATTTATCCACTCACTTTTTGTCAAGGTAGAGCCTTGATATAGATTGAGTTTATTCTCTGGAATCAGAGAGACTTTGAATAGCATTCCGAGCCCATTCAGAATCGTAAAGTATCGCTCTTCCTACTCCAATGAGATCTGCTTTACCTTGCACCAGCAGCCTCTCAGCCGCTTGTATTTCGGTAATTCCCCCCGTGACAAGAACCGGGATGGAGATCACTTTTTTTATAGCTTCAGAGAGGTGGGCAAGATAGCCCTGCCCGGTAAGACCCATGTTATATCCTGAAAAACCACGGGAAATGTCAAGAATTGTAACTCCCGCTTTTGCAAATTCCCGAGCCGCAAGAAGACTTTCTTCGATGGTTGTTCCTCCTTCAATAAAATCCATTGCTCCTAACCGTAAAAGAATTGGGAACTTTTCACCAACAACCTTACGTACCGTTTCTATAATTTGAAGATGAATCTTAATACGGTTCAAAACATCTCCCCCATAAGCATCAAGACGCTTATTAGTAAGCGGAGAAAAAAATTGATTAAGAAGATAGCCGTGAGCGGAATGAATTTCAACCCCATCGAATCCGGCTTGTTTTGCCCGACCGGCAGCCTCCCCAAATGCTTGCACAATCTCCATAATTTCCTGACGGGTAAGTTCATGGAGCATATTGTCTTTACCCCTTTGAATGGTCACTGAAGGAGCCACCGGTATTTTTCCGGTAATTTCTTTGGTAGCTGCACTTCCCGCATGGTTGATTTGCAGCACCCCTTTGGAGCCATTACGTTGAATAGCTTTTGCTAACTTCGACAAACCTTCGACCATATTATCTTCAGCAGCGGAAAGCTGTCTTTTACCGGATTTTCCTTCCTGTTGAACAAAGCTGTGCTCTATAATAATCAGCCCAATATATCCGCCTTCAGACTTTTCAGCATAATAATCGAGAAGCTCCTGGCTAACCATACCATTTTCTTGAGCCTTAGCTGTAGCCATCGGCGGCATAACTAGACGATTAGCCAATTTCAAGGAACCCGCTTCCAAAGGTTTAAGTAAATAGGCCATAGAATTGCACCTCATTAAAACCGTGTATTATTCGATTCTCTTAGCAAATTAATATTGGTTACTTTTACTACGTAACTACACTTTTAAAAATCTAAGAATTTTTATGCATAACAATAATTTAATATCTTGATAGGTCTAAAAGATCTAAGTCGAATGAACATAGTTTGATAATATTTTTTCGATAATATTAACCAACAATAGTATTTAATCTTAGTAGAGTCTCTTCGGCACCTTTAATTGTATCTTCGATTACTTCCTGAACAGTTTTTATTTCCCTTATAAGGCCGATTCCCTGCCCTATGGCAAAATTGGCTCTTTCCAAATTTCCCTCCGCTAGAGCTTTTTTGCCAACTTTTCCGCTGATAAAAGGCATTAATTCTTCTAATGTTGCACCTTTTTTCTCCATTTCCAAAACCTTCAAAGCAGCTTTATTTTTCATTACTCTCAAGGTATTTTTAATACTCCTTTGTATCAATATGGTATCTGTTTCTTTGGCCTGGATGATCCATTCCTTAAATTTAGTATTTATAGGACATTCCTTAGTAGCAATAAATCTTGTTCCCATAACAACACCTTCAGCTCCCCAAGCTAAAGCTGCCACCAACCCTCGGCCATCCACAATCCCTCCGCCAACCATGACAGGAATATCTAAAACTCCTGTTGCTTTTTGAATAAGAACTGAACTTGCTACATCGTCCATTCCCGGATGTCCTGCACATTCATAGCCAACTATGGTTACAATATCTGCTCCGATTTCCTGAGCCTTGCGGGCAAATCGAACTGCGGGTACTTTATGAATCAGTTTAACACCATGCTTTTTAATGTCAGGGATGTATTTTTCCGGATTTCGGCCGGCTGTTTCAATTATTTTTACCTTTTCCTCAAAAACGGCCTGAAAATAATCATCGGTTAGTTCATTTTCCGTAGTTTCCGGCAACATTGAAATATTAACCGCAAAAGGTCGATCTGTCATATTCTTCAGTTTTCTAATCTCAAGACGTAAATCTTCTACTTTGTCAAAAACACTGGCATTGATTGTTCCCAGTGCTCCCGCATTACATACCGAAGCAGCAAATTCTGCTCCTGTTAACCATTGCATACCGCCTTGCATTATGGGATATTTAATACCTAATATTTCTGTAACTCTTGTTTTCATAATTAATATCTCCTACCAATTCAATATTCAGAACCTAAAAATATAAAAAAATAGTGCTTTGGCACTAAAGCAAATATTAATGAATCACTATTCCTTCTTAAATTTTTTACTATCGTTTTTATATATATTATATTTTTGTTTCTTTTTAGTTAGGGTAGAAATCTCTATCCCCAGTCGCTCCGCTGCTTCCTTTAAGGTAGAAGTTTTAGCAATTGTATTACGAATAACCTCTTCCTCTACACGCTCAATAATCGTTTTCAAGGAAGCCTCGTCGTTCACTAAATTGAATAACATTTGACTTTCGCAAAACTCTTTCGGTAAATGTTCTAAGCTAATTAATTCTTCAGGACACATAATAATTAGTCTTTCAATAAAATGTTCCAATTCACGAACATTCCCCGGCCAGCTATAGTCCATGAAAGCATTGAGCACTTCGGGACTAAAGCTTTTATTCTGATTGTATTTTTGATTAAATACTTCCGTAAAATGCCTGAGAAAGGCCGGAATATCGTACTTTCGTTCCCGAAGTGGAGGAATAGTTATTTTAAGAACATTTAAGCGGTAATAAAGGTCCTCTCTAAATTTTTTATCTTTAACAAAATCAGCTAAATCTCTGTTAGTTGCGGCAATTACCCGTATATCTACAGGTCTTGGCGAAGTACCGCCGATTCGCATAAGCTCTTTTTCCTGCAAGACGGTAAGCAGCTTAGCTTGCATGCCTAAAGGCAATTCCGCAATTTCATCCAAATATAAAGTACCTTTATTGGCCAGTTCAATCAAACCCATTTTGCATTGGCGACCGGCTCCCGTAAAAGAACCGGGTTCATAACCAAATAATTCTGATTCAAATAAGCTTTCCGGAATGGCACTGCAATTGACATGAACAAAATTACCCTCTTTTCGCCTGCTGGATTTATGAATGAACTTAGCCATTCTGTCTTTTCCGGTTCCCGTTTCCCCAAGGATTAATAATGTTGCGTCAACCCGCGATGCCCGAAGACCGATTGCATAAACATCGAGCATTGCTTTATCTTTGGCTATAATACCCTGTTGGTCTAATTCTCCCAACATTGCTTCCTGTAAACGAAGCCGGCTTGCCTCTGATTCTTCAAAGGCCTGATGTAGTTGTTTCCTTAAATGAGTCAACTCATCCCAATCAACCTGAATGTATACCAGCCAACGAATATCACCTTGGCCATCAAAAATAGGAGTGGTCGTACAAATTACATCATTTTCCGTTTTGAAATCCACAATTCTATGTATAGTTTTACGCTCCCGTTTAACTAAAGAGCGCATTGTTTCCGAACCCAAAACTGTAGTATTTCCAAGTCTGGGTAAATCCTCCACATCTTTACCTATTAAATCGGCAATTTTTAGAAGGGTAATCTTTTCATAATGTTGATTCCCCCATACAATCTTTCCATCCCCATCAACAATAAGTATCCCGACACTACTCTTATACAAAATGTCGAAAATTTCATCTTTCAAATACGCTTCCGCTTGTTGCATTTTTTGTTGCATTAATTACACACTCCTTAAAAAATGCCGAAAAAGCAACTTGAACCCCAAAATATTGCCTATTTCGAGTTTTTTCTACTAATATATTTATTATACATCAAAATATTACTTAATGCTGTTTTGAACGAACATTTTTATAGAACAATAAACGGGAGTTTTGAGCGGCTCCCGTTTATTATCCCCCATTGGTTTTCTTGGTAATATTTATGAAACTAAACTATTAGCTAGTTTGTTCTCTACATGGATAATAGTTTACCCGGCAACCACATAACAATTTCCGGAAACACTGAGCATAAAATAACGACAAGAAAAACAATTACTACATAAGGCCATATTCCCTTGATGATATCTGAAGTACTAACTTCGGGAGGAGCAATCCCTTTAAGATAGAAGATAGCGGTAGCCACAGGTGGAGTAAGAAAAGCAGTCTGAAACATGATCGCCACCATAGTGAGAAACCAAATAACGTCAAAACCCAAAGTCTTAATTATTGGCACAAACACGGGAATAATAATCAAGGATGCTGCAATCCAATCCATGATAAAGCCCAAAAGAAATACCACGAACATCATTATAGCAAAAACACCCCAGCGTCCGAACGGCAAGGAAGCAAAAGCATTTGCTACGACCTTGCTGCCACCAAGACGCATAAAGACACTGACAAATAAATTAGCAAATATTATGATAAAATAAACCATCGCTGAAGTAAGGACGGTTTCCCGAGCCGCTTCATTCAGGACTCTCAAATTTAACCTTCTATAAACTAAAGCTATTAAAATAGAGGCAAAAGCACCTATTGCTGCAGCTTCTGTAGGCGGTGCGATACCCACCCATATCGTCCCTAGAACTGCCAGAATAATTATAAATACGGGTAAAACATGAAGAAATACTCCTTTTACAACCTCGGCCCTGGAATATTTATTTAGTTCTATATCAGGTAGAGGAGGAGCAAGATGCGGTTGCAGATTGGCACGAATTACAATATAGACTATATAAGAAAGGCCAAGAACAACGCCGGGGATCAGTGCCGCATAGAGCATTTGACCTACAGATACATTGGCCGTACTTGCTAGAATCACCAACATAATACTCGGCGGAATTAAGATTCCCAATGAACCACCGGCACAAATGAGACCACTGGCAAAAGACTTCTCATAATTTCTACTTAACATGGCCGGTAAAAAGATTAAACCCATGGCTACAACGGATGCTCCGATGATTCCTGTAGTAGCTGCAAATAAAATGGCTATTAGCATAGCCGCAATAGCCAAGCCTCCTTTTACCCTGCCTAAAGCGATACTTAACACATCAAATAATTTTTCAGCTACTCCTGATTTATCAAGCATGCTTCCCATAAAGACAAAAAGAGGGATAGCCAGTAAGGTATAATCTTTCATGGTGTTGAAAGCACTGAAATAAAGTTGATTGAGAACATCGGGTCCCCAAAATACCAGCCCAAAAAATATGCCTACCGTTCCCATCGCAGCAAAGAGATAATATCCTGACATAATACCAACTATTAAACCAAGTGTCATTGAAATAAATACAAGCAAAGAAGAATCCATTTATTTACCCCCTTCCTACCTTATGGGCATATTTTCTTGTTGGCTTTTGAGCTTTTTTAGATTCTTTAGCTCCCTTATAAATTCAGCTGTTCCTTGTAACAGCAACAATATCATGGAGATAAGCAATGCTGTTTTCATCGGATAAATAGGTACTGTAGTCATCCCTACCATGACTTTTTCTTTAATAGCCCATGATTTTAAAGTCATACCCATAATTTTGTTAGTACCGAAAAAAATAAGCGGGAAAAAGAAGAGAATAGCTAAGACGATGTTTAAAATAGTCTGCTTTTTAGGAGATAATAGAGCATAGATAACATCGACCCTGACATGCCTTCTGTTTTTCAGGGCCATAGCACCCCCTAAAAGAATGGCTGATCCGCCGACCATATAACTTACATCATAATTCCAGCTCGAGGGGTGAGAAAAAATCTTTCTCATGACTACTTCATAAACCAATAAAAAAATCAGGAGAACAAGTAACCAACCAGAAATTTTCCCAGCTAATTCACTAAGAAAATCGACAAATCGCAAATACTTATCGCAAAAACCGTTTTTATTCTCCATTTCATCCCTCCTGTCTTCTCTTAGGGGTTAAAGAGTTGGTTGCCAACTCTTTAACCCTTGAAATGGAATTTAGTTCATGTTACTTGACTGCTAATTTTAACTAGAAAGCAGTTGTGAAATACGATTTCCAATCTTTAAAGATCTTCAGAAAATCTTGTTGTGATTTTAATACTTTGCCGAAAAACGGATCTTGCTTAGCTTTTTCGGCATAGACTTCTTGTGCAACCCTAGCCACTTCTTTTTGATCTTCTTTATCAAATTCTAAGATTTCTATTTTACCTTCTTTGGCAAGAGCTTCAAAGTTCTGCCAGGCAACAGAGTCTTCATAGGCTATATAAGACCAAAGCTCTCCATACTGACAAGTCGTAACGGTTTCAACAAGAGCCTGTAAATCTGCAGGAAGTTCATTTAACCTTTCTTTGTTTACTACAAAGGCAACCGGTGTTGAAGGTTGATGGATCCCAGGTGCTACGATATATTTGCCAACCTCATGGAAACCCGACAGCCAGTTGGCACTAACATTACTCCATTCTATGGCATCTACAACGCCTCTTTCGAATGCAGGAAACACTTCATTTCCGGCCATGGACACAGGACTAGCACCAAGTTTTGCTAATATTTCTCCCCATACTCCAACGCCTCTCACTTTTTTACCTTGCAATTCCTTAAGGTTACTAATGGGCACTTTCGAATGGAACAGTACTTCCTGAGTAAAGGCACCGGCAGCAAATACTCTTACATTATCCCAACTGCTGTTTGCTACCAGTTCCTGTAATAACTCATCTCCACCGCCTCTAAGCATCCAGGTCATGTATTCCAACTCTGTTAAACCTGCAGGCATTCCGGCAAAGAAAGATATGGCAGGTATCTGACCATTCCAATAACCAAGCCAGCCATGATATCCATCTAAGGTCCCTTGGTTAACCGCATCCATGGCATCCGGTGCTGCTACCACAGAAGCAATAGGAAGTACTTTTATATCTAATCTTCCTCCTGAAGCTTCTTTGATTCTGTTAGCAATAATAACTGCTTGTTCATGTGTTGTTGAACCTTCTTGGCCCGCTGATTGAATAGTCCATTCATATACTTTATCCGAAGTTGTTGTGCCCTCTTGCTTTGTATTTGCTGCTCCTTGATTCGAACAACCTGTCAAAGTAAGCCCTACAATTAAAAGAACCACTAAGACTAAAGATAGTCTTTTCTTCATTTAATTACCCTCCCTAATTCTTTTTAAAAATATAAATTTGGACAATATTCAGTTATAAAATCTTTTTTAACTTCCCTCCTTCCTATGTTTTACGCTTAGCTTATTCAATTCTCCATCAGTCTTCTGCGTAACGAAATGATTTCGCTTACGTAGAAGACATCATCTGTGAACTGCCTAATAAAATCAGGGTTTTCCCTAAAAACAGTCTGTTTTAACTAAAATAAGAAAAACAGTATAAACAAATAATCTTAGCCAATTCGCCACCCGGCATCTGCATAATAGATTGTTCCGCTCACATAAGAAGCATCATCTGATGCCAGGAAAAGGGCTACTGAGGCAATTTCCGAGGGCTCTGCAAAGCGTTTTATTGTGAATTTTGACAGGAAATCTGCTACCCTTTCGGGGTTAGATCTAGTTTTTTCCGTCAGTCTGGTTATTGTGGTTCCGGGACCCACACAATTTACCCTGATATTATAAGGTGCCAAATCTAAAGCCATCGCTTTGGTCAACTGTAGTACCCCGCCCTTGGATGAGGCATATCCGGCAGTCGTAGGAGCTGCCACAATATCACTGGCAATTGAAGCCGTATTTACTATAACTCCCTCTATCCCTTTATCTACCATCGCTTTAGCCACTGCCTGTCCAACCAAAAAGCACCCTTTTAAATTAGTATCATGAATTAAGTCCCATGTCTCCTCTGAAAATTCGAGGAAAGTTTCATAGACCATTATTCCCGCATTATTGAATAAAAGATCTATGCGGCCATACTTTTCAATTGCTGCCTTAACCATTGCTTCAACTTGTGCCTTGTTACGAACATCAACAGTCACCGGATAGGTACTCTCAGGCAAAGTATCCGAAAGGTTTTTTGCAGTGTTACCCTCAATATCTGCAATAACAACTTTTGCACCTTCTTGCACAAGGCGTCTTACTATAGCCTCCCCTATACCGTTAGCTCCACCGGTAACAAGTGCAACTTTATTTTCAAATCTTCTCATAATGAATAATTAGCCTCCATTTTTTTAGAAGAAGCTCCTTTAAATATTCTTCCCTTATTCACCCCCACTATTTACTAAAGGAGCTTCATAATCAACAATACAATCTATCAAATCTTTGCAATATAAAAAATTATAGTAATTATAGTATTAATGTAGCTCTATAAAAAGATGATCAAATTGTAATAGTTAACAATGTAATATAGCAATTCATATGCCAATATAGTACATATTTAATTATTAAATTTTATCTTGTCTTAAAATACTGAAAAGTTAGGGATTATTGAAGATTGGTTTTTATAATTCAATTATTTTGTATATTAACAAGAAAAGAACTCCTCTAATTATGATAATTTTTTCACATTTCATGTTATGAAAATATCATCTTGAATTTTGTCTTACCTAAGCTACATAAAAGACTGGTATCATAGGTTAGCTCCTTACTTTAATCCCTGAATAATAACAATGAATTTAAAATGTGCAAATTGTATTAATACCCGGCTCGCGAAAGCTTGCTCTAAATTCACGCCCAAAAACATATGGTATTCAAAATTTAGAAAGCACTATTGACCAATCATAGCTGATCAATAGTGCTTTACATAAATTTTTTCAGTTTTCTTAGATCTGACAACCTGTCCGACGTCCATCAAGCAAGGCATTGACGATTAAACTTCCTACCTCTGACCCCTGTGCCGAACCTACCAAATGCACCTCAGATACTTTGCCCGCAAGCTCCTCGGCTAGTTTATTATTCGGAACCTGAGAAGGCAAGACCATAACAGAATTCCCTTCAATAAGCTCTTTTTTCCCGTTTCTGCTGATTACAACACCTTTATTAGTTATTTCTTTATATTGCACTCCTGCCAAAATGTCTATCCCTTTTAACTTAAACCAAGCAGACATCCGACTAAATAATTTAGGGGGTATGCCAGTTCCTACTTTATCCGAAGACTCCAGAATTGTTACCTTCCTACCCCTTTTTGCTAAGAATACTGCTCCTTGGCAGCCTTCGATCTGCCCGCCAATGACGATCACTTTTTTGCCCACCGGGAGGAACAAATGAGTCAAAGAACTTAATTTTTGGGCTCCAAAAGTTTTTAAAAAGGGTCTTACCATTTTATATAGGGAATTAACATTACTTACATTTTTCCTGTTAATCCCTGGAATATCCGGTAATTCGTAAACTCCACCTACGGCAACTACTACAGTATCCGGATTCTCTTTTTCAATTACTTGGGCTGTGACTTCTTTCCCCAGCAGGACTTTGATATTAAGTTTCTCTACTTGGGTCCTTAAATATTCTATAATCGTCATGACATCTTCAATATCATTACCTTTGATCATGGACGCCAGGGGGATCTTGCCACCTAATTTAGATTCCTTTTCATAAATAGTGACATCATGACCCCGTAAGGCTGCTACCCGTGCTGCTTCCATGCCGGCAGGACCGCCACCGATTACAAGGACTTTTTTCTTTTTCTCCGTCGGTATAATAGCCAGTTCTCGTTCCCGGCCCAAAGAAGGATTAACCCGGCATCTTCTGGGGCCGACAATAGGATCTTCACAGGTCCCGCAGCGTGTACATCTTACAATGTCTTCTATTCTGCCTTCCGCTACTTTCTTCGGAAATTCAGGGTCTGCCCAAAGTGTTCGACCTAAAGCGATAAAATCTACTTTCCCTTGCTGCAAAAGCTCTTCCGCTAAATTCTCATTCATTCGGCCGGCTACAGCTACCGGGATATTCACCGCTTGTTTTATAGCCGCCGCACTGGGTACAAAAAGACCTTGTCCTTTGTAATCATCCATATACTCTTTCATAAATTCGTCGGGCTCCGGATATGGCCAATAGTCAGGCAGATAACGGAAAGGATTGTCCCCATACCCATAGCCGGAAATATTGAGATAATTAATGCCTTCCGCCTCAAACATTTTGGCAAATTCTACACATTCTTCTATAGTAAGAGCGTTTTCATGTCCCCACTCCCGGCCATTCATTCTCATGCCCAAAGGATAGTCTGCTCCCAAACGCTTTTTCATTTCCCGAATGGTTTCCACTACTATACGTGCCCGATTCTCCATGCTTTGGGGACCATATTCGTCTGTTCGTTTATTCCAAACGCGGCTTAGAAAGCTTTCAAAATAATAAGCATGGGCACAGTGAACCTCTACCCCGTCAAATCCTGCTTCTTTAGCCCGTTCTGCCGCTTTTAAATACAGTTCTTTATTTTCTTGTATTTCTTCTTTGCTCATTCCCCGACCCGGCACTACTATCGGAGACGGCGAAGGAAGCTCTGCTTCCGTTAGTCCGGAGGGTCCAATAGGCGGAGTACCATCGTAGTTGGCTGGAGCAGAAGGTCCGGTATGATGCAGCTGAGCAAAAACTTTACAATCATGCTTGTGAATTCTCTCAATCATTTTCCGCCAGCCGGGAATATATTTATCATCATAAAGACAAGCATAAATCCCTCCCGGTTGGGGATAGGTCCAGTTAATAGCTGAAATAACAACCATACCCGCTCCACCGGCGGCAATAGTCTCATAAAAATCCATAGCTCTCTCACTGACTGAACCATCTTCATTCCAGTACCAGGTAGACTGAGGTGCTTTAATCATCCGATTTTTAAACGTCAGCTGTGGTGTTAGTTGCAAGGGAGAAAGCAATTTAGAAAACTTATCTTGAGTGCCCATAAATATTTATCTCCTCTCAAAATGGGTCTTTATTATTTATAATGTTGCGATAAAGCCGTTAAATCTTACAGCCGGTTCGCCGACCATCGAGCAAAGCGTTGACAATTAAACTTCCTATTTCCGCTCCTTGGGCTGAGCCTATAAGATGAACCTCTTTCACTTGTTTCTTTATCATTTTGGCTAATTTATTGTTAGGCTCCTGAGAAGTTAAGACCATGACGCTATTTCCTTCAACAAGGCGTTTCTGGCCATCTGCCGTAGTTATCCAAACTCCGTTTTTAGTTATTTCCTGATATTTCACACCGAAATAGATTGGAATATTCTTTTTTTCAAACCAATACTTTAACCTATCCCAGTAACGGGGAGGAATCCCTTTGCCTATTTGATCGGAGGATTCTAAAATTGTCACTTTCCTGCCCCGCTTTGCCAAGAAAACGGCACCCTGGCATCCTTCGATTTGTCCACCGATAATAACTACTTTCTTACCTAGGGGTAGGAACAAATGTGTCAACGAATTAAGCTTTTGAGGACCAAATATTTTTAAGAATGGTCGTACCATCTTCGATAATGAATTGACGCTACTCACATTTTTCTTATCTACACCGGGAATATCAGGCAAAGTATATTTGCCACCTACAGCCACTATCACAGCGTCCGGTTTTTCGTCGGCAATTAGAGCTGCTGTTACTTCCGTTTTTAAGTTTACTTTAATATTCGACTTCTCTATTTGGGTTTTCAAGTAATCTACAATTGGCATAACATTTTCAATATCATTGCCCTTAATCATCGAAGCCAGAGATAATTTGCCTCCCAGCTTAGAGTCCTTCTCATAGATAGTAACCTCATGACCTCGCAGGGCAGCGACCCGAGCTGCTTCCATCCCGGCAGGCCCTCCCCCGACAACCATAACCTTTTTCTTCTTACCGGCAGGTATAAGCGCTAATTCTTTTTCCCTGCCCATAGCAGGATTAACCCGACAACGTCTGGGACCGGCCGGCGGATCTTCACAGGTAGCACAACGAGTACAGCGAACGATATCCTCTCTTCTTCCTTCGATTACCTTCCTCGGGAATTCGGGATCAGCCCATAACTGACGTCCGAAAGCAATAATATCTGCTTTACCCTGGACCAATACTTCCTCCGCCACGACCTCATCCATTCTTCCCACAGCGATCACCGGCACCTTAACTGCTTTCTTAATCGCCTCCGCTGCAGGTACGAGAAGCCCCTGACCTTTATACCGCTCCATAAAAGGCTTCATATAATCTTCCGGCTCCGGGTATGGCCAATAATCAGGCACATAACGGAAAGGCAAAGGGCCATATCCATAGCCGGTAACACTAATATAATCAGCTCCTGCACTTTCCAATATCTTGGCGATTTCTACAGATTCCTCTATAGTAATTCCATTTTTGGCTCCCCATTCCTCACCATTAATCCGCACACCTACCGGAAAATCAGCTCCCGCCTTTTGCTTAATTTCTGTGATGATTTCAACCATCAGGCGTGTCCTGTTTTCCATATTCTGACAACCATATTGATCAGTCCGTTTATTCCAAATTTTACTTAAAAACCCTTCCAAAAAATAGCCATGAGCTCCGTGAACCTCTACTCCGTCAAAACCTGCTTCCTTGGCCCGCAAAGCAGACCTTACATATCGTTCTTTATGATCCTGAATTTCTTCCAGGGTCAAAGCCTTGGTAGGCTGAACCAAGGGAACAGGACTAGGCAGCTCCTCCGCAGTCAAAGCTGAGGGAGCCATAGGAGGACTACCGTCAAAGCTAGCCGGTGCAGATTGAGCTGTATGGTGAAACTGGCAAATAATTGGACAGCCACGTTTATGAATTCTGTCCACCAATTTTTTCATACCAGGAAGGTATTTGTCATCATAAAGAGCACCATAAATTCCACCCGGATGAGCAGGAAACCATAGAATCCCAGCTAAAATAATCATACCCGCTCCGCCGACCGCCAAGCTTTCATAAAAATCAATTACCCGATCGTTGATTGAATAGTCCGCATCCCAATACATAGTAGATTGAGGGGCTTTTATCATACGATTATTTAAAGTAAGCCTATCATTAATCTTGATCGGAGAAATCAATGTCTTAAAATTACCTTGTGTACTCATCCCTCTACTCCTTTTTCCGTATTTGCCGTGATAATTAAGAAATAAGCAAGTTGCATGCCAATGTTTTGCATTGCGACTTACTTATGTTTCTATTGAAAAATATTTTTATACTTATTTGTGCTTATTTAAAGACTTTCAGCCCTAATTCTCTTTTGGTTTTTTCCTCTTTATATTTTCTTCATAATACCTAATAGTACTTTCATCAATAATATATATGGTAAACTATTCACATCTATGTGATAATATTACCTGCAAAATAGGCCATTCTCTCTTACAACAATTTCTTGATGTTTTAAAAGGTGTTCCAAATGTTTTTTTATCATTACCTTTTCATAAAAACGATACAGCATTTCGGGCTGAGGATAAGACCGATAAACCAAATTATATTCTACTAACCGTTCTAAACTATGGGGCTTTTTTAGCTTGTCCCATATTCTTTCTTCTCTTTTTATTATTTTATCCCTATAAGCTATTAAGTTTTCTTCTATTCTTTTTGTAAAAATACCATGGTTTCCCAAGTGGGGATCTTCATGGCCGGTAATCAGGATCTTAGGATGTAAGCTGATAATCTTGTCCACCGAATCATAGAAATCTTCCAGATTAGAAGAAATATAGCCATACCAAGGGCCAAAAGGATGTAAATTAATATCCGCCGCAAATAGCAATCCCAGGTTTTGTTCATAAAGAACAATGTGGCCCGGACTATGACCTGGCGTGTGGATAACCGTAAAAACAAAACTACCGAAATCCAATACTTCCCTGTCACTCAGTTTCCTGGTCACTTTATTTTCTTGAATACCCAAAGGAAAATATTTTTCGATCGGCAGTTCTCCCGGGCCATCAAAGCCTACATAACTTAAAAACTTTTCTTTAGACTCTATTGCCGGAGTGTCTAATTCATGAGCCCAAATCTCTGCTTTAGAAAAAAGCTTATTGTGATAAACATGGTCAAAATGAAAATGAGTATTAATCACTACATCAATAATATGATTTTGGGAGATATCCAGGGCTATTGAAGAAGAAAAACCTGTGTCTACCAGTGCTTTTTTACTCCCCATTATAAACAAGGCATTACTAAGAGGAAAACAGCCTTGCTTATTACCCCCGACTAAATATAAATTTGGGCTTAACTGCATAAAGCTTCTACTCATTTGATCCTCTTCTAGCCCTGGCGGTAGATAATGCCAAAACTGCCCCGGGGATAAAACCAGGTCAAGCCCTCATTAGCACAAGCCACCCGACAAGTTCCACACTCCAGACAAGCCGCAAATTCCGGAATAATGTCCCCGTTCCGCTCACTATAGACCCCCGCCGGACAAATATACAGACAAGATTTCTCCACACAGTTTGCACATTTCTCCTGATCGATATGAATATGACTGTTTCCTTCATCTATTTCGTATTTATTTATACCCACTTTCTCCTGTATACTGCTTCTATTCATAGCCAAAACAGCCCTTTCCTTCCGTCCCCCGCCAGGTTCAGCAGGGATATTTGAGATTCTTTCATCTGATTTAAGGCAATTTTATAGATATTCTCTTTGGGACTGCAATCCTGAGCATATATTTTTTCCATAAGTCCGGTTACCATATCCGGGTACTGTTGATACAGCCTGTGCCCTTTCATAAAACCGGGGGCTTTGCTATAGGTTTTCATGTCCTTTAGAATAAAGCTTTGCTCCATAGCTTTTTGGTAACTGCTCAAAGCATCGGCACTAAAATCATTACGGTCAAAAGCCTGCAATACAGCCTCGGCTGCCAGCATCCCGGAACCAATAGCTAAATCCATGCCCCGGATAACCAAACCATTATTAGCAAGTAAACCTGCCGCTTCACCTACCACCAGCAAATGATGATCATACAGTCTGCTTAAATTATCATATCCGGCCTCCTGTACTAAGTGGGCTCCGTATTCTGTGGCCTTGCCGCCTCTCACCAGGGGGGCGATCCGAGGATGTTCCAAAAAATCTTCCAAAATATCATATGCTTTTCTCTTTCCCTTAAGCAAATCATCCAGGTGAATAACCAATCCTACAGATATACTTTCTTTATTGGTATAAAGGAAAGCTCCTCCGGCCTGACCTGCTGTAGCATAACCTATTATGCCGTAAGCCGTTCCTTCCTTGCCTGTTAAATTAAACCGATCTTCTATGGTGCCGGCGGGCAATTCAATTAGTTCTTTAATTCCTACCGCCACATCTTGCTTGTGCAGATCTTTATATAGACCTGCTTCCCTGGCCAGGAAAGAATTCACCCCGTCAGCGGCAATAACAACATCCGCCAACATTTCTTCATCATCGGCTTTTACCCCGATGACCTTCCCGTTTTCCTTGACAAGACCATCGATGCAAATACCAGGTACCAGCATGGCTCCTTCTTCTTCGGCCTTTTCTGCTAACCAGCGATCAAATTTTCCTCTCAAAACCGAAAAACCATTATAAGGAGGTGCACTAAAACGATTATTATGGGTTTCTATGCTGAAGCTATCTTGTTCTGTTAAAAAAGTAACAATATTCTTGGTAATACTTCTTTCTACCGGAGCCTCTTCCCAAAAAGCAGGAATCAGTTCATTAAGAATTCCTCCATAAAGAATACCGCCGCTTAAATTTTTACTGCCGGGGTACTGACCTCTCTCAATTAACACCACCTCCAAACCGGCTTGAGCTAATTTAAAGGCAGCGGCACTGCCGGCCAACCCGGCTCCCACTATAATTACCTGATATTTATCTGCCATATTTTCTCACCCATCAAATTATTTTCTTGCCTGGAAACCTTTGATTAATTCGGGTACCACATCATCTAAATCACCCACGATAGTATAATCGGCTTGTTTAATAATCGGAGCATTCTTATCTTTATTTACCGCTACTACCACTTTGCTTTCATTGATACCCACTACATGCTGAACCTGTCCGGATATCCCAACAGCAAAGTATACTTCCGGCTTAATAACTGCTCCGGAAATACCGATATATCTTTCGTTAGGCAGCCAAGCTAAGCTTTCGGCTACAGGACGAGTACATCCGACTTCCCCATCCACAGCTTTTGCCAAATCCTCAATTAAACTTAAATCCTCTTTTTTGCCTAAACCTAACCCTACACCCACCACTCTCCGGGCTGTACTTAAGTCAACAGAAACAGGAGGTTTAGCCATCGTAGCCGTGACCTTTACTACTGCCGTTGGAGCCTGGAAAGGAATTTCCCTAATCTGCCCTTGCACTCCAAGCTCTTCAGTCGCTTCAAATACCCCTGTTCCAACTAAAGCCACCCAACGATCAACCTTACTTTTATTAATACGGATAGCACTTCCTCCATATACCAAATGAGAAGTCTCTATTGAGC
>CALBJS010000275.1 GCA_937892995.1 uncultured Peptococcaceae bacterium
ATAGACTATAAAAACCTTGTTGTCTCATGGTTTCCAGGTTATTCAGCAAGCCCTAGTTATACAAAGGAGGATTTAACATGTTCAAGAAAAGTATAACTTTAATTCTCTGCATGGCTTTGATGTTAATCGGTATCCCAGGAAGCATTTTTGCCGCGAATAATGATTCTAATCCACCGATTGTACCAACAGAAATAGCTAGGATAACTTATATGCCAGAAGATATCCTGGCGGCACTTGATACAATCGATACAGACGCAAATAAAACTGCTCCGGATGCTGTTACGGATGAGCTCCTTTCTGCTATAGAGTTGCCGAGATCAATGTCTATATCAATTCCCAAAATTGATATTATGAAAATCCATGATACGCATCCTTTAGTCGGTGAGCAGATTAAAAATCTAAAAAATCATGGGTACAGCGACAGTGAGATCAGGAATTTGGATGTAGAAGCCTATAATCAAATTGAAAAAACATGGAAGCTTCCATCGAGTATGATTCCAGATATCATAACCTTATATCCTGAGCTTAAAGGTACTGATATCAGTACCTGGACAATTGGAGATTTTTTGGCATATTCATATGCTGCCGATGCAAGATCAAATGTTTATGCACCAACACAAGAACAAGCTAATGCTCTCGCAGCAAGAAATATCACTCTTAATGACGCTGTGACACTCTTAAAAGATTTTTATACCTATGATTGTGTTTTGAGTCAAAGTGATGAAACCTTAAGGCAATGTCTAGAAGGGTATTATCAGTTTACTATTGATAATATTAAAGGCCTTGCTGAAATTAGCAAGCAAAGAAAAGCTAAGAGTATCGAATCATTAAACAAGAGTGGGTTTACAATTCAAGCCGCTGATCCCCTTCCCGGTGATCAAAACACAATATATTTTAAAGTTCTTTTCCCCGGGGGGTATAATGGCAATGTTGCAGATTGGTTCCATATCGATTCACATTCTATGGACAGTGCAGCAATCCGAACGTCTCAAGCAGCTGCGGTTGTAAAGGGGTATAATCGGCTGTATCAATTATCAGGATCAACTTACATGTGTGGTAACTTGTGGGGTACTTGGTCCCAAAGCCAAAACGGAGCACACGAAGGAATAGACTACAATTATGGCACAAATCCAAAAATCTATACAATGGCAACTGGGTCTGTTTATTACTATTATAATAATGGAACGAGCAGAAGCCAGGTTTGTGTCACTGATGGCTCATATACCTATACCTATCTTCACATGGATACTATAAATATTAAAAACAATGGAGTGGTCTATGGGCCAACTTACCCATCAGGCGTTAACGTTACTGCAGGCAGCAGTACTTTGGGAACCCAAGGAAAGGTAGGAAATGCTTACGGAGAGCATGTTCACTTTGAAGTTCATTCAGGCAGTACGATTAGTTTATTTTACGAAAGTGATAATACACTCTCTTGTCTTAACCCATATGATGCTATAAATCGATTCTAAAAAGTTATTAGAATTCTACAATACGATTTAAAAGAATAAGGATCTCTTGAATGCTGCTGGGTGAAACCGGCGTAAGCCATAAACTTGTTTCCCCTGGTATTATTCAATAAAAAGAGAGGATGGTGCAGGTATTGAGACGGCTTGTTATCCCGTTTTTCTTCATTATATTATTATTCTTTTCGGGTTGTAATAGTGTTCCGGTTACACAGGAGATTCCTCCTGATCAAACCGTCAATCAAAAAGATTCTCAGACATTTAGCGGAGAATTCACTTTGGAGAATATCAGTGCACCTGAGTTAACAGATCAGTCTTCAAATTACATAACGGAAGAATTCGCCGATATCCAGGGAGTAATATGGAACCCACTGTGCTTCCTTGACAATGACCGATTTCTTTATTTAGCCACGAATTTGGATTATACTGATCCGTGGGTTTATTGCTATAACCTTAAAACTGGTAAAGCTGATAAATTATATCCATCCGAGGGCGGTTTCGTAAATCTGTTTGTTCAGGACAATGATTGTTATTCAATGACCGACGGAACTGCTCTGGTGTCAATTGGAAATAATCGGGTCAGCAATAAGATTCTTTTTAAGGACTGGAAGCAGAAACATCCGCAATATGAAAATTGTGATGTCATTGCCAATCCCCGCAACGGGAAAGTAATTCTATTGGATAATAATGCACATATTTGTTTATTAACCGATTTAAATCTGGAAAAGACAGTGGAGCTGCCTTTTAAGGGAGTATACAGCACGAATTGGATAGACGACAACCGCATCATTTTGGGAGCTTTTGATAATTTTGAGAACCGGGAAGGCAGTGCCGTCATTACCTATAATGTTCAGAATGAATTCACTAGAAAAACTTATATTGGGAATGATAAGTTTTTTATTGGTCCGAAACGGGATTCCGATCAATATTGCGGATTCGTATGTTTGGACGATTATCATGGTCCTCCGAAAACTTTAGGGGTAGTAGACTATGCCCGGAATAAAATTATATTTTTTGATTTTGAAAATATAGCTGATATGAGCTTTCAGCATCACTGGATCATAACAGCTGCAACTGAAGAACCGATCGATTGGGAAGCATGGGGACGTACGACTGAAGGGACGGTATGCTTGTGCGTCTATGATGTTGCCACAAATTCATATGTTGTCAGGGGCAAGGATTTACCCCGTTCTGCCGGAATGATCATTTCACCTGATGGTAGGACAATTGTTTATAAGACATTTGAAAAAAATTATATCAACAGGGAGAAATGATACTATCATATGAATTGTTGAGATAAGCAGCCAGATCGTGGCAAATCTTCAATGATTACTATTAACAGTTTTTTTATAATATAAACGAAAAGGGCAAACCTGTCTAAAGGCAGGGACGCAAAGCCATAGGGTCTAACGTGTTTTTGCACTATGACAGCCTGGTCACCGTTATGGATTATTGTTTAACCAGCCCTTTTATGCGGCTGGTCTTTGTTTTCATCAAGAGTTATTCGGACTAACGCTTTTGGCCTCCAGCAAAGCTTTCACTGTAGCGGTTGCTATTTTAAGGTCACGCTCATCGCATAAACGAAGTAAACGAGTCAGCTGTTCCATATCAGTATTCGTAGATTTATTCTCAGGGAAAAAGATCGTATCTGCAGATA
>CALBJS010000276.1 GCA_937892995.1 uncultured Peptococcaceae bacterium
TGTCCTGTCCCTTTGCAAAGGGTAGGCATTCGGGATACTTTCGGTGAATCTGGCCGCCCAGGGGAACTTTTAAGCAAGTACGGTCTGACGTCGGAGAATATTATCAAGGCTGTAAAAGAGGTCTTGAGAAGGAAGAAATTCTAGCCATCATCCGTTAATTCTAGATGGGATATTAATGTTTTTTTAAATAACCGCTATACTTAGCGGTTATTCTCCATAATTAGATCGCTGGCCATTATTGTTAAAAAACTAGGACCGCCCCTTCCTACTTGGTTAAAACAAACAAGTTTTTCGTTATTTGCTTAAAATTTCTAGTTAATTTTTACAGGAAATTATAACTTAGTGTCGAAGTAAGAAATGTCATAGTGAAATTGTCATAGTGAAATTAGAATTTTTGGGGCACTGCGGCTTCAGGCTATCCGTGGACGTTGGGAGGAAAGAATGATCAAAGTAAAAAATGTGTCCAAGATATATCCAAACGGGGCTAGGGCACTTTTAAATATTAATCTTGAGATTGCCAAGGGTGAATTTGTTTTTTTGGTTGGGCCTAGTGGGGCGGGAAAATCAACGTTAATTAAACTTTTGTACCGGGAAGAAACCGCTACTCGAGGACAGGTGATTATTAACAATACTAATTTGATGAGACTTAAGTCCCGGCAAATACCAATGGTTAGACGTAATATCGGGGTTATTTTCCAGGACTTTAAGTTACTTCCTAACAAAACAGTATTTGAAAATATTGCCTTTGCTCAACAAGTGTTAGGCAAATCGAAAAAAGAAATTAAAGAAAATACCTTGAGTATCATGGAATTAGTTGGTTTAGCAGGCAAAAGAGGTTCTTTCCCTTCGGAATTGTCCGGTGGGGAACAACAAAGGGTCTGTGTTGCCAGAGCCTTGATTAATCGCCCTAATCTTTTGATTGCGGATGAACCGACAGGTAACCTTGATTTGGAAACAGCTTGGGGTATTATGGAACTACTTGACCAAGTTAACAAGTATGGGACTACAGTGATAATGGCCACCCATGCCTTACATATAGTTGAGAAAATGAAAAAGAGGGTAATACGAGTCGAAGCAGGAAAAATAACAGAAGATAGTATGGGGAGGGCATCCACAAGTGGCATTTAATTCAGCAGGATATATTCTCAGCCAAGCTTTGGTATCCTTAAGAAGGAATATCTGGCTTAGTATAGCCTCCATTCTTACGGTGATGACTTCTTTGACTCTTCTGGGATGTGCGATTTTTTTTCTAGCCAATACCTCTTATATTGCCCAGACTTTCGAATCCCAGGTCGAGATAGCGGTTTTTTTAAATGAGGACCTGGAAAAAGGGCAGCTAGAGGAACTTCAAGGACGGGTCAAGCAGCTGGAAGGAGTTGCCACGGTTACCTTGACCACTAAGGAACAAGCCATCACGGAATTTCAGGGGTCTATGGGAACAGGAACTCTTTTAGAAGATCTTGGTGGAATTAATCCCTTCCCGGATAAATTAACGATAACAGCTACTGATGCTCGTTTGGTGGAAGGCATTGCTTCCCGGGTGACCGGAATAAGTGGAGTAAATAAAGTTCGCTATGGACAAGGAATTCTAGAGAAGTTGATCATGTTTACCCATTGGCTGCGTTGGATTGGGATTGGGGTGGTGGCAGCTTTCAGCTTTGCTTCCCTTCTTTTAATATCTTTGAATATTAAAACTAACGT
Organism: uncultured Peptococcaceae bacterium; assembly: GCA_937892995.1. Taxonomy (GTDB): domain Bacteria; phylum Bacillota; class Desulfitobacteriia; order Desulfitobacteriales; family Syntrophobotulaceae; genus CALBJS01. The sequence continues at coordinate 1,702 of CALBJS010000276.1, forward strand.
TAACTCCAGAGAAAAAGAGATTCAGATTATGCGTTTGGTTGGAGCTAGTAACACCTTTATTAGGTGGCCTTTCTTAATAGAAGGATTACTTATCGGTCTCCTTGGAGCTTTGCTGGCGATTGCCGTAGTGGGTATTGGCTACACCTGGCTGCTCCAATACATCATAACGACCTTGACCTTCATGCCTGTAGTAGCCAACCAACAGTTCATTATCAATGTTTTGCTCTTGATGATTTTGAGTGGAATAACCATGGGAGCCTTAGCGAGTGCCTTTTCGGTAAGAAAATTTCTTAACATCTAAGTAAGATTACCTTAAGGGTAGTATTCTAAGACAAGTATAATATAGCAATGTTTTAATTGTGAACTTTTTAGCACATTAGGCCGATATTATAGATATCTCCAGCTTTTCAATCTATTACCTAAGTGCGTTCCAATAGACATTAACCATTTGTTACTATATCTATTTCTGCGGTAGGAGGAAAGAAATGTTTAGAATGTCTAAAACAAAAACTTTATTGGCAGCTTTATTATTGGTTTTTATCCTAGTGTTGCCTGTCTCTGCCGATGACCTTAACGATGCCATCCGAAGACAACAGCAAATACTAGACCAGCAGAGTAGGGCCGAAAATAAACTTAAAAATTTAACTACTAAAGCCCAGCAAATGCAGAAGCAAATTCAACAACTTACCAATCAGGTCTCAGCTGCGGAGATAGATTTGGCAAAGAGAGAGAACGCCTATGCTAAGGCCCAAGAAAAC
>CALBJS010000277.1 GCA_937892995.1 uncultured Peptococcaceae bacterium
TATTGGATGTCCAAAATTGGATGATGTGGATTATTCCGAGAAGCTGACGCAGATTATTTCCGGAAACGAGATTAAGAGTATCACCATACTCCGGATGGAAGTACCATGCTGCGGCGGAATTGTAAATGCGGTAAAAACAGCATTTTTAAAAAGCGGGAAGATGCTTCCGTGGAGCGTTGTTACCATAGGAATCGATGGTGCCATTCTAGCGTAAGTTTAAAAGTTTATTATATAACTAGAGGATTTCAAATTGTGGCTGAAACTTTAAAATTTGTTCTATATGACATGTACAGATAAAACAATAGCACCCCGATAGGCATAATGCCTATTGAGGTGCTAAAACACATTCTTTTTATCAATACCGTGGTCGATCCTGTAGCTTATTTGGCAATTAACCCTGTGACGAAAGCGTTGCAAATTCCCTACTGCAAAGCTATAAAGACCTGTTTCAGGAACAGTTATCGTCCCATTAAGAGGAGAAGTAGTAGATGATTTAGCCCAATAAAACTTTCCAGTGTCACGATTGTATAATCCAACACGTATTACACCAGGTTCTGGTGACCAACTAATATTGAATTCTGCGTTAGCCCCTTTGCTCATGTTAAGTTGACTGGTACCATACGCATCTTCGGAAGCATATACATCCCAGTCGATATTATAAACGGCCAGAACCAATCCATTTTCAGCCTTTTGACTAATTTGGTTAAAGTTGAAATGAAACAACAGTACAAGCTTATAGTACGGCAGTAGAAGAAACGTATAAACCGCTATATATGTGTAATAATGCCAGGAAGCCGTAAAATACTTCATGGTTACCGCACTAAAAAGTTTTAGAATTAGGTACAACCCTCCGGTTACAATGGACATGACAAGCAACTGGTTGTACAAGTTAATAAGCATAAGTGTCACCTACTCTTTCAAATGCTTCATAAGTGTTTCAATATCTTCCCTTGTTAGGTCGCCATTATCACACAATGCTGAGATAAAGCCAAGTATTGACCCTTTGTGAACATCCTTTACAAACTGTTTTGTTTCATGATTCAAGTATTCTTGTTCGGTTATGCAAGCCTCATAATGGTAGGCTCTTCCAACCCGTGTTGCTTTCAATACACCTTTTTCAATCAGGCGAGCTAAAAAGGTAATCACTGTTTTTTGTTTCCATTCCGATTTCTCCGATAAATTTAACATGATTTCTGCAGTGGTAACAGGATGTTCAGCTTGCCAAATATACTGCATAATTTGCATTTCTGAATTCGATATCCGTTTGATTTCTTTCATGATGGCGCTCCCTCTATATGTTTACATTTTGTAAGTTAATTTAAGCTTACACCTTGTAGGCACAAATGCCAATACATTTTTGTAAATTCTTTCAAGCAAAAAAGCCGCAAGATGAAAAATGAATGCTATGAAGAAGACAATTGAGCAAAAGAGACTGCAATAATAGTAGGAGGGGCCTAACTAGCACGGAAGATATTGCCAAACAGACTGGGATAGAATACCCCCGATGGAGGATCGTTAGATAAAAATAACTTCCGGAAATGGAAACATTGGGAGTAGCACATAGAAATCCCCGTCATATCTTTTTAATATAAGTAAAGATGATTTGAGTGTCATAAGTCATTTTAAGATTTAGATATGAATATATATGCGTTCCTATTCATGCCCATGGTTCTTAGGTGACTTATGATACTCAAAGTAAAGATAGGGGCGTGTGTTCTATGGAAGAGGGCAAAGCTTATCGGATGCCG
>CALBJS010000278.1 GCA_937892995.1 uncultured Peptococcaceae bacterium
CCCCATTCCGATACTGAGGGTAAAAAAGGCTTGTCCCATTGCCGCATAAATTATTGTCCAAAGACCATGTTCGGTAATACTATTAAAATTTGGTAAAAGATAAAAAGAAAGTCCTTCCATGGCATTAGGCAAGGTTAAGGCCCGAATTACTAAAGCAATCATAATAACAAAGAGACTGGACATCATAACTTTAGTTATTCTTTCAACCCCGTTTCTTAAACCCAAAGAACAAACACCAAAACCCAAAATACAAATAATGATCATAAAAAGGATACTTAAACCAGGACTAGCGGTAAGACCGCCGAAAACTGCCCCTACTTCTTCCGGTGTACGATCGACAAAATCTCCCCTTGTCATAAAGTAAAGATAAGCCAACATCCAACCGGCAATGGTAGTATAGAACATCATTAATAAATAGTTTCCAGACATAGCAAACCATTTAAAAATATGCCATTTACTACCTTGAGGCTCTAAGACATCAAAAGAAGTCGCAACGCTTTTTTTACTGGCCCGACCGACGGCAAATTCCATAGTCATAATTGGCAGCCCTAGAATTAGGAGAAACAAAATATAAATAAGTACAAAAAGACCACCACCATAAAGACCGGTAATATACGGAAAACGCCATACATTACCTAATCCAATGGCACAGCCGGCAGATATTAAAATAAATCCCAGCCGTGACGAAAATAATTCTCTCCCCTGTTGCATAAAATCCCCCCTATTTGCTAGATATACCAATATATTATATGGTATTTTTTGCATTATTGGAAGAGGAAAATAACTAGAAAATATCTATACTACATATATTATGGGTATATTTCCTAGCCTATTCAGTATCTGATCCCTTAAGAAATACTCCCCCTGCTTCCGTATATGATCACGATAGCAATATTTCCCTCGCCCTCTTCCAGTCATCAGCGTTTTATTGTAAAGTTCTATTGCTTTGGGGAATGCCTCGTTATTAATTGCCCGATGAACATAGCTGTAAGTCATAAAAATAATTTCAATGAACATTTTTTCCTTTGTTTTCTTAGAGAGCTCATCAGAAAGTTGCTCGATGAGCCTAGAATATTGCGACATCCAATCATCTACCAGAACAATAGGAGCTATTATTAGCCCAACCCTATATCCTGCCTCACACATTAAGTTTAGGGCATTAATTCTATTTATTAGTGGAGATGTTCCAATCTCCAACTTTTGAATAATGGATTGAGGATTTACACTCATGCGTACAATGGTTTTACCTCTATGATCAATTCCCAGAAGAGATTCCACCATATCAAACTTCGTAGGAAAAGCAATAAATCCTTTATTGCTTCGGGCAAACTTTTCTATTGTCCATTTTAAATTATCAGTTATGGTATTTTCTAAAACCAGATCGCTGTTACTCCCAATTTCAAATGTCAAATCTTTTGGCGAAGAATTAGTCGTCTTAAGCAGTTTGTTCATCATCTGCTCACGATTAACAAAAAGCCGCAGATAAGAGCATTTATTATAATTGCATACTAAATAGCAATATAAACACATGGCATTACATCCAGAAGAAGTATATGGTACCAGAAAATCAGAAACTTTATGATTGGGTACATACTTATGAGTTTTCCTTATACCAATGATGAGGTACCTTTTCATTCTAATAAATTCTGTATTGGGATTTGAACGAAGTTGCTCAATGTTATTATGATTTTCGATTTCTATCCAAGGAACATGCTTGAACTTATCTTTTAGAAATTTTCCTAGTTCATATTCCATAGTAGAAGGCTCAAAATATATTTTATCCGGAAACAAATCGCCATCCCCTAAAAAATTGTTTTAGTTTTGAATATCACTCTTTGTCAAATAGTATGACGCAAACTAATTTTAGTATTCAAAGTAATTTGCCTTCATCATCCCAATAACAACTAATGTTCAGCTATTTGCCCTTTTTAACAACTATCTTCATGGTATAATCAATTGGGGTGATATAAATGCAAATATTAAAAAATGATTGGCATGGTTTGCTAAAAGACGAGTTTAATAAAGACTACTACTTGAAACTAAGAAAGTTTTTGATCGATGAATATCAAACAAAAACTATTTATCCTAATAAATATGATATTTTTAACGCTTTACATTATACATCTTACAAAGATGTTAAAGTTGTGATCCTCGGTCAGGATCCTTATCATGGTCCTAATCAAGCCCATGGTTTAAGTTTTTCCGTAAAATTGGGGGTACAAGTACCTCCTTCCCTAATGAATATTTTTAAAGAACTAAATAGTGATTTAGGATGCTATATCCCGAATAATGGTTACTTAAAAAAATGGGCCGACCAAGGTGTTCTGCTTCTTAATACTTCCTTAACTGTTAGATCAGGCCAGGCAAATTCTCATAATAACATAGGCTGGAAATACTTTACCGATAAAATCATCAGTTTCTTAAACGATAGAGACGATCCTGTTGTTTTTATACTATGGGGAAGAAATGCCCAGTCCAAATTAAGTATAATAAAAAATTCCAGACACTACATTTTGAAATCTGTCCACCCAAGCCCACTATCAGCACACGCAGGATTCTTTGGGAGTAAACCTTTCTCCAAGTCGAATAAATTTCTTACCTCTATCGGCAAAAGGCCTATTGACTGGCAGATCGAAATGCTGTAAAACTTAAAGTTTTTTACATCCAGCGAGATGATTCTTGCCATTTTCGTCAAATTAACCTTTTTGCTTTGAATGCAACCATTGAAGCCGTACAAATCGATGAAGCAAGCAGAGGGGTTCGGCAATACCATCAAATAATCTTGGTATTTTTATCCCTAATCTTCCCTTTTTATCTGTTTTAAAAAGTAACCTCTGAGTAGCATAACCATCGCCGGATAGTTCTTTATGATTAATTATGTACCAATGTCAAAGTAGGCATGAATCATTATCGACCAGGGGAGATTTTTGTACACATAGGAAGGATTCACATTAACCCACCTTTTTGCAGCAGCGGGACAAATTCCTGTAATTCTTTCAGGGGTAAAGGCAATTCCGTTTCCGGGATGCTACTGGTTTTTTCGCCGCAACTGCCGCGATGTCTTTTTTCCTTGTTCTGCTAGTTTAAGAACGTACCAGGCAGCGGACCAACGTTCCTGTGTCAGTCTTTCAGTAGCTGCAGTGATAATAGCCGTGAGAATGGCAAAAGACAGGTCCCCACGATCCGGTAGCCGAAGATGGGAAGGATTTGCCAAAACTTCTTCAACGGTACTGTCAATAGTTATAGCCATTAGATAAGCCTCCCTTTATTTTTTTAATTTAATCCTAAAGATAGCTAAGCAGCATAAATAATATAGCTAACACCAGTGAGATGACTAATCCCAGTAAGCAATCGGGAATTTTAATTTAGAAACTCTTAAGCTTTTCTCAAAGATTGTATTGTTATTACATTTTTATCACTCCACTTATTTCTTAGATTCACCGATTGCCGCCTGAGTATTACTATAACGTTTATATATCACGTTCTAATATGATGTATATGGGATAACCCTCTTCTTATCATCGGACTGACGATTTCATATTTTAGATCATTTTTACAACCAGCGAAACTATGTTTTTCCTTATATTAATAAAAATCGAGTAGGAGGTAATCAATTATTTTAATTCCCGTCCTCTCACACCACCAAGCATACCGTTCGGTACTTGGCGGTTCATTAAGACAATCTGAA
>CALBJS010000279.1 GCA_937892995.1 uncultured Peptococcaceae bacterium
GGTCATGGTAGCTGGGTGGGCAACAGAAGATGGAGTTGCGGAGACTATTCGCAGCGAATACGAAAAATCCGGTTATCTTCTTGATCCTCATACTGCTGTAGGGTTGAGGGTCTATCAGGATTATAGGAAAAAGAGTGAAGATCATACTTATACTGTGCTTGCTTCTACCGCTAGCCCTTTTAAGTTTGCTCAAAATGTTTTACTCGCCATTCAAGGGGAACGTTATCAAAATTGTGATTCTTGGGAGGCACTGAAAATCCTCAGTGATTTTACCGGATGGGAAATTCCTAATAGCCTTAAAGGTTTACGGGAGAAACAGGCTCAGGAAGTTCATAGGTGCAGCCCAGGGGAAATAACTGACTATCTATTAAATGTGGGAAGGAATACAGTTTGAGGAGTTTCTACTTGCAATTATGGAGACCTTCAAGTAAAATAAATAATTGGAAGGATGGGGAACCTTCCTGGGAGAAAGGTGGACGAGGTGGTTGAAACAGGCAGTGGAACGTACGCTGCCTGTTTCGCCTATTAATACCGGTCAAGGCCGGTATTTTACTTTTTAGTCCTCTATAAGGACGGTTCAATCTCCAAAAGGATTATTATCGAAATAATATGCTATTATGAGTAAACAGATAGAGAGATAATATTTTGGGGTTAGAATGGGGGAAAAGTAGAATGACACAAGAACTTGTTAATGGGTTTAAAGAAAAAAATGTCTTTCAGCCGGCAGAGAATTATAAGAAAGAGGTACTTGTCACGCATTCGGAAACTTATCGAAACAGACAGGAAAGGTTATCTTTCTGGGAGGAAAGAGCATCCACACTCAGTTGGTTTAAAAAATGGGATACTGTTTTAGAGTGGAATCCGCCTTTTGCCAAATGGTTTGAAGGCGGTAAGCTTAACGCTTCTTATAATTGCCTGGATCGTCATCTGGAAAGTTCAAGGAGAGATAAGGCGGCAATAATTTTTGAAGGAGAACATGGGGATTCTTTTGTTTTAACTTATTCTCAACTTCATCGTGAAGTTTGCAAATTTGCCAATGTTCTAAAGTCTCTGGGGGTAAAGAAGGGTGAAGTTGTTACCATCTATATGCCTATGGTGCCTGAAACAGTAATTGCGATGTTAGCTTGTGCTAGGATAGGTGCTCCGCACAGTGTAGTTTTCGGGGGGTTTAGTGCTGAAGCTTTAGGAAATAGAATAAAAGATGCAGGATCTAAAGTGCTCATTACTTCTGATGGAGCATTTCGGAGAGGAAAGGTTTTACCTATTAAAGAGAATGTATGTGCAGCACTCAAAAGTGTTCAGGGGATAGAAAAAGTCGTTATTGTTAAGCACACTGAGACAGAAGTCGAAATTATTGAGAATAGAGATTTTTGGTATCATAACTTAATGAAAGAAGCTTCTTCAGATTGTTCGGCGGAAGAACTTGATGCGGAAGACAGACTTTTTATTCTTTATACTAGCGGCACTACCGGTAAACCAAAAGGAGTAGTTCATACTATCGGTGGTTACCTAACAGGAGTAGCTACAACCCATCAATTTATTTTTGATCTTAAAGAAGATGATATTTATTGGTGCACAGCTGATTTAGGCTGGATCACAGGGCATAGTTACCTTGTTTATGGACCGTTGGCTAATGGCACAACGATTTTACTTTTTGAAGGCACTCCTGATTATCCAAAAAAGGATAGATTTTGGGAGATAATTGAGAAACATAAGGTAACCATCCTCTATACTGCACCTACGGTAATAAGAACTTTTATGAAATGGGGATCAAGCTACCCAGAAAAAAGGGATCTTTCTAGCCTTAGGCTATTGGGAACAGTAGGAGAACCTATAAATCCTGAAGCCTGGAAGTGGTTTTATAAGCATATCGGAAACGAAAAGTGTCCAATAGTGGATACTTGGTGGCAGACCGAAACAGGAATGATAATGCTCTCACCTTTATCTGGGGTTACGAGTCTTAAGCCAGGTTCATGTGCTGTGCCGTTTCCCGGAGTAAAGGTCGAGATTCTAAACAGGTTGGGCCAACCTGTAAAAAAGGGGGAAATTGGTTTCGTAGCCATTACTGAACCTTGGCCGGCAATGCTCAGGACACTTCATAGAGATGATAATAGGTATCAAGACACTTATTGGGGAAAATGGCCTGGAAAATATTTCACTGGAGATGGGGCAAAACTTGATGAAGACGGTTATTTTTGGATCATAGGCCGAGTAGATGATGTTATCAACGTATCGGGGCATAGAATTGGAACTGCGGAATTAGAAAATGTCCTCGAAGAGCATCCTTCAGTTGCTGAAGCAGCTTGTATCGGCAAGACCCATGAGGTTAAGGGCCAAGCTATTGCGGCTTTTGTCATTTTGAAAGAGGGTTTTGCTCGGAGCGAACAATTAGTGAATGAACTGAAAAATTATATAGCTGTTAAAATAGGAACTATAGCAAGACCGGAAGATCTTTACCTTACTGAAGAACTACCGAAAACAAGAAGTGGTAAGATCATTCGCAGAATATTAAGAGATATAGCAGAAGGACGAACAATAGGTGATACAACGACTTTAGCTGACTCAGCAGCCGTTGAAACTCTCCAAAAACTAAATGTGAGCTAGGAATTTTTTATTGTGAATTGAACTTGGAATAACCTAGCAAAAAAAGTTGGTATATCTACCTAAGGTATATCAGCTTTTTTAAGATGTGAAGCCATTTAATTCTTTGGAAAAGTTTCTAAGATGTACTATAATTTAATATAAATTAATTGGAGCTAAGGAGTCATGGGATTAGAAATAGAACGCAAATTTCTTGTTCATAAACATTACTTACCGGAATTGAAGGAAGGGGTTGAGATAATCCAAGGATATTTATCGGAAATTCCTTCTATTAGGTTTCGGATAATTAACAAAGCCATGTTCATTACGATTAAGGAATACTATCCTGAAGGGAAACGTTTTGAATTGGAAACGCCTGAAAAAGCGATAACTTCTGAAGAAATAGTTAAGCTTCAGGAACTTGCCATAAGTCCGCCTATTAGCAAGGTAAGATATAAAATCCTAGATAAGGGAATGTCATGGGAAATCGATGTTTACCAAGGCGAAAACAGCGGACTGATTACTGCCGATATTGAATTGCCTTCGATAGATTGTCCAATTAGCTTTCCTGCTTGGATAGATAGCAATAAGGAAATAACTACGGATTCTCGTTATTCAAACTTCAATCTTGGGAGACAACCTTTTTCCCTGTGGACTAAATCTTAAAGAAATTGGTATAATTGATTTTAACTTAGCTAAGAAAGATATTCTTAATATTTTATTGAAGTATCTGTTATTAAAAAAGGTCTTCTAAAAAAGTAAAAATTTTAATTTCTAAGGAGAATGAGAATGAGCCAAGAAAAGAGCTATCATTTAGAAACCATGGCCATCCATGGGGCCTTTAAGTTTGAGCCTACTACTAGGGCAGAGGCTGTGCCAATTTTTCAAACAGTTGCTTATGGATTCGATAATACGGAACAGGCCGAAAAGATATTTGCCCTTCAAGCAGAAGGACATATCTATACTCGATTAAGTAATCCCACTACCGAAGTATTTGAAAAAAGAGTGGCAATGCTGGAAGGCGGAGTTGGGGCCCTAGCGACTGCCTCAGGTCAGGCCGCTATCACCCTGTCAATCTTAAATATTGTAAATTGCGGGGAAGAGGTAGTGTCCAGCAATAGTCTCTATGGTGGGACATTCAATCTATTTAATGTTACTCTCCCTAAATTTGGCATCAAAGTAAACATGGTAAATGCCCAGGATCCTGAAAACTTTCGGAGAGCTATTACCCCTAAGACTAGGGCTATTTATGCTGACACTATTGGAAATCCAGGTATGGAAATTATTGATATCGAAACTATCGCTAAGCTAGCCCATGAAAATGGAATTCCTTTGATTCTTGATAACACTTTTGCTACACCGTATCTCTGCAGACCTTTTGATTGGGGTGCGGACATTGTGGTACATTCTGCATCTAAATATTTCTGTGGTAATGGAACAAGTATTGGAGGGATAGTTATAGATTCAGGAAACTTCGATTGGACTTCAGGAAGATTTCCCTCCATGACAGAACCAGATCCTGGTTATCATAATATTAGCTATGCTCATGATGTTGGTAAGGCAGCCTATATTACCAAACTTAGAGCTCAAATGCTAAGAGATTTGGGTGTTCCTCTTTCTCCTTTTAATGCTTTTTTATACCTTCTGGGTCTTGAGACTCTCCATTTACGTGTGGAACGGCAGATAGATAACGCTTTGAAGGTGGCAAAATATCTTGAAAACCATCCTGCTGTGGATTGGGTCAATTATCCGTCTCTACCTTCTAATAAATTTTATAATCTTGCACAAAAATATCTTCCTAGGGGAGCAGGAGCTGTCTTTACTTTCGGAATCAAAGGTGGCAGAAAAGCCGGTGCTAAATTCATAGATTCTGTTCAACTTTTTAGTCATTTAGCTAATTTAGGAGAAGTAAGATCCTTGGTAGTACATCCAGCTAGCACGACCCATAGTCAACTTAGTCCTGAAGAACAAATTTCTACTGGGGTGACTCCCGATATGGTAAGAATATCTTTAGGGATTGAGAATATTGAGGATTTACTCAATGACCTCGAACAGGCCTTGATTAATTCCCAAAAATAAATGGTTCCAAATTAGTAATTTACTCTTTCTCTGTGTATAATAATTCAAGAAGATACACAATTGGGAGGGATTATTTTGTCTGAAGCCTTACGTTCAAGGGAGGATATTCCACAAGGATATAAATGGAAATTGGAAGATATTTTTGCTTCTGATGAAGAATGGGAAAAACTATTTAAAGAAACGGAGAAGATTGTTAGCCTTTCTGGAAAGTATAACGGCAAACTAGCAGAAAGTGCCGACTTGTTTGTAGAATGCTTAGAATGGGCAGATAAATTGAGTCTTAATATTGAAGAATTATTCACTTATGCCAGGATGAGAAGGGATGAAGATAACAGACTAGCTCGTTATCAAGGGATGACAGACAGAGCGAGTATGCTTTCTGTCCAAGCTGGGAGTGTCTTATCCTTTATCGTTCCAGAAATCCTGGCTATTCCTACAGATAAGTTCGATGATCTTCGTAAGGATCCCAGGATGGATATCTATGATCATTATCTGGAAAATATACTTAGGCAAAAAGAACATGTCCTATCCTTGGCCGAGGAAAAGCTTCTAGCAGAAGCTAGCGAATTAGCGGCGGCACCAAGTACTATCTTCAGCATGGCCAACGATGCCGATTTGAAGATTGGTTATATTAAAGATGAAAATGGACAGGAAATTGAGCTAACTAAAGGAAATTTTATCAAATACATGGAGAGTAAGGATCGGAGGGTAAGGGAAGGTGCTTTTAAAACCCTTTATGCTGCATATGGCAGGCAGATTAATTCCTGGGCGGCTATGCTTAATTCCAGTGTCAAAGCCGACGTGTTTTTCGCTAGAGCCAGGCGTTATAACTCTGCACTAGAAGGGGCACTTGATGATGATAAGGTTCCCCTTGCTGTTTATGATTCCCTAATTAAGACTGTCCATGATTTCCTACCGGAGTTTCAGCGTTATCTTCGCTTGCGCAAAGAAGTTCTCGGGGTAGATGAACTTCATATGTACGATATTTATGTTCCTTTTGTACCGGAGATGGAGACCCACATCTCTTATGAAGAAGCTAAGGTAACAGTCAGAAAGGGTCTTGAACCTTTAGGTGAGGAGTACCTCAAGGTTTTAGATGAAGGCTATAATTCCGGCTGGATAGATATCTATGAGAATACCGGCAAAACAAGTGGAGCGTACTCTTGGGGTACTTACAGTGCTCATCCTTACGTTCTGCTTAACCATCAAGATACGCTAGATTCACTCTTTACCTTGGCTCATGAGATGGGGCATGCCTTGCATAGTTATTTTTCGAATAAGAAGCAGATTCATCTTTATGCCGGCTATAAGATTTTTGTAGCGGAAGTTGCGTCAACTCTGAACGAATCTCTAGTTATGAGGCATCTTATCAAAACTACTGAAGATAAGAAAATGAAGGCTTATCTCTTAAATCATTATCTTGAACAGTTTAGGGGTACGGTATTTAGACAGACCATGTTCGCTGAGTTCGAAAAAGAAATCCATGTTGCCGTAGAGAAAAATGAATCGCTAACTGCAGAACACTTATCTCAAATCTATGAAGAACTGAATCTTAAGTATTTTGGCTCTGATATTGTGTTGGATAACGAGATCAGGATCGAATGGGCTAGAATTCCTCATTTTTATAATGCTTTCTATGTTTACAAATATGCTACCGGTTTTTCCGCTGCCACTTCTCTTGCTCAGCAGATCTTAGACGAAGGCCAACCGGCTGTCCAAAGATATATAGATTTCTTAGCAAGCGGTGGGTCGGATTACCCTATCACACTCTTACGTAAGGCTGGGGTTGATATGGAAAAGACAAAAGCAGTTCAACAGGCCTTGACTGTATTTACTGAACTTCTTAATCAATTAGAAAATCTACTAAGGGAATAACTACCTTTGGTTACCCCGAAAAGTTTGGCAATAATTTGCGAAATCATTATTTTATTGTTACTATAAGAAAGGAAAAACAAGCCCTTAAGGACCTGTTTGCCAAAAAATATTTCTTAGATATAGGCTCGTTGTTAAATCGAATTTAGTTTAGAATTTTAAAAGCAAAATGATCGTGCCTATAGATAAAATGATCAAGTTATTTGGAGGTAACAAGAGTGGTTAGTTCATGTAGTGGTTGTTCAACTGCTTCGACCTGTTCGGGAAGCTGTCCTTCAGTACCAGAATTAACTGAAGCCCAAAAGCTGAGTAATGTTAAAAATGTGATTGCGGTAATGAGCGGTAAAGGTGGTGTAGGAAAGTCGTCCGTAACAGGTATGCTCGCTGTAAGTTTGATGCGTCAAGGTTATAAAGTCGGGGTGCTTGATGCGGATGTTACCGGGCCTAGCATTCCTAAGATTTTCGGCATCACTGCCAAAGCAGATGCTAATGAAAATGGAATAATTCCGGCCTCGACTGAAAAAGGAATTAAGCTGATTTCTCTTAATCTAATGATCGCTAATGAAGATGATCCTGTTGTCTGGAGAGGTCCAATAATTTCTCAATTAGTAAAACAATTCTGGACCGATGTTATCTGGGGAGAATTAGATTATTTACTAATAGACTTGCCGCCGGGAACAGGGGATGTTCCTATTTCCGTGTTCCAGTCGATTCCGGTAAACGGAGTTATTACCGTGTCCAGCCCACAACAATTAGCCAATATGGTTGTCAGGAAAGCGATCAAAATGGCTAATATGTATGATGCTAATTTCTATGGCCTAATTGAGAACATGGCCTATGTGGAGTGCCCGGATTGCCAGAAGCGAATTGAGATTTTCGGTAAACCCAATGGTGAAAAAGAAGCGGAATTTAATGAGATACCATTTTTAGGCGAATTGCCGATCGATCCTAAACTCGCTGAGCTTTCTGACGCAGGCAAAATTGAAGAATATAATTCGGAGAAGTTTAACCAGATTATCCAAAAACTTATTAACCAAAGCCTTGGGAAGGGTACCAAAGAATAAGCATAACTGTAAACCAATATTCTGATCTTAAAATCAGGCTCCTGTAACAGGGACCTGATTTTTCATAAAATTATTGTCTTACTTTTCCTGAAATACTGTGTATAATTAAGCCGAAGGAGGTGCGGCTATGGAAGAAGTATCTAGCGTATCTAACATTAGAGATATTAAACTTGCTTCAAACGGATATCGTAAGATAGACTGGGTAAAAAAGAATATGCCTGTTTTGAAGGCCTTGAATACTCAGTTTACCAAGGAACGTCCTTTTACGGGCAAGAAGATTGTGATGTGTCTTCATTTAGAAGCAAAGACTGCCTATCTCGCCCTTACTATCCAGGCTGGTGGGGGCGAAGTGGCAGTGGTCGCCAGTAATCCGTTATCAACTCAGGATGATGTCGTAGCTGCCTTAGTGGCCAATGGTATCAGAGCACATGCTTGGTACGGTGCTACCGAAGAGGAGTATAGGAAACATATCCATAAAGCACTGGATTTTGAGCCTGAATTTATTATTGATGATGGCGGAGATCTTGTTTCGACTATTCACACTAAACGTCAAGAGTTACTTGGAAAAGTGAAAGGTGGAGCGGAGGAAACTACTACAGGTATTCTGAGGCTTAAAGCAATGGATAGGGAAAGGCAGCTTAATTTTCCCATGATCTCCGTTAATGATGCTAGGTGCAAGTACCTTTTCGATAACAGATATGGTACAGGACAATCGGTTTGGGATGCTATTATGCGGACAACGAACTTAGTCATCGCTGGTAAAACTGTATGTATTGTCGGTTATGGTTGGTGTGGTAAAGGAGTGGCCTTAAGAGCAAGGGGACTGGGAGCCAAAGTGATTATCTGTGAGATTGATCCTGTGAAGGCTAATGAAGCTTGGCTGGATGGCCATAAAGTAATGCCGATGAAGAGTGCTGCTTCACTAGCGGATTTTTTTATTACAGTTACCGGCAATAAAAATGTTATTAACAGAGAACATATACCATTATTAAAAGATGGGGCGATTTTAGCTAATGCCGGTCATTTTGATGTAGAAATAAGCAAACCGGATTTGAGCGAATTAGCCGTATCCAGAAGATTAGTCAGACCTAATATCGAGGAATTCACCTTTAAAGACAACAAAAAGGTTTTCTTAATGGCCGAAGGAAGACTTGTTAACTTGGCTGCTGGGGATGGACATCCTGCAGAGGTGATGGATATGTCCTTCGCTCTTCAAGCTCTAGCCTTAGAATATCTGGCGAAGAATCCAAGATTAGATAATCATGTTCATAACGTGCCGGAAGAAATAGATAATAGAGTTGCCCTGATGAAATTACATTCTCTTGGTATAAAAATCGATAGATTAACAACCGAACAGGAAGAGTATTTGGCTGCCTGGAAAGAATAGTTTTTTGAGGAGGCTTTTGGTGATAAAGGATTGGTCGAACATTACTCGTACAATCCAAATAAAAGAAGAGATTTTGTTTATTCATGGGGCTACACCGGCAAAGGATTTGACAAGGCTTAATTTTGACTTTCAGTTAAATACTTTCCGCCCTGCTAAAAAGCAAAAAGAGGCCTTAATTGAGATAAGTAAATTAGATAACGGTAAAGTTGTGACAGCTCAGCTCACAGATAATATTGTTGGATATGTCACTTTCCATTCTCCTGATAAATTTGAAAGATGGTCTGCAGGGCCAAGTCAGGTTTTAGAACTAGGGGCCATAGAGGTTTCGCCTCTGATCCGCAAATCTGGTGTCGCTCGAAATATGTTAGAAGTAGCTTTCCACGATTTTATTATGGAAAATTACATTGTCTTGGCTACTGAGTATTATTGGCACTGGGATCTTGAAGGAAGCGGCATGCATGTTTGGGAATATCGGGATATGATGAGACGGCTAATGGAGCATGTTGGC
>CALBJS010000280.1 GCA_937892995.1 uncultured Peptococcaceae bacterium
CGGCTTGAAGGCAGCGTCTAATATCTTCTGGCTTAGTGGATTCTCTATCTCTTTCGGTGATAGTTGCTTCTTCATAATCCATAAGAAGTAAGCGTTCATCTTTATTCATTCTATCCAGTATCTGCTATTTCCGCATTTGCAATTTGAGGGTTAGTAAGTAAGCCCCTTGAAATAAAATGAAAAAAGCCATAATAAGAGCTAATAATTTCCGGGTGTTCTTGCTATGCTTTTTTCAAAGCCACATGTTACATCCTCCTCATTACTATGTATATTCCGCTGAGGAAAAAACACTAAACCGCCGATATGGTATATCTGAACCGCGGGCAAGATAACATTACTCTCTTTGAGGATATTCACATATTATTAGGATTCAAAACATTTCTATTAATTGATGAATTCAAAAACATTGAGCAGTAAATTAAAATCAATCGTATTACTAAACAGAGATTCAGTATTGAAAAAAAGGAAGAATAAAACTACCCTGCCGCTAAGACCACACCAGGTTCAGACGGCATCTTTTTTGTAAACCTCAAGCCACGTAGAAGCGATAATTCTGATGACGCGTAGTGGTTACACATTGGAATTGTCACGTTCTTAAAGTTCTTATTAGCTGAACTGCTAGTTTGGTATGTAGTACTCATGACTGAATAACCAGTCGATAATATAGGCATATTATGATATGATATGACTATATAATGTATCGAAAAGAGGTGATACCGTGAAAGTAGCAATCAGACCTTCAGCAGATTTAAGAAATCATTATAATGAAATTTCTAAACAATGTAAAGAATCAAGGGATGCAGTTATTATTACCGTAAATGGACGTGGTGATACAGTAGTTCTTGGATTACAGGATTACTATCAGATGAAATCTGAACTGGAGCTACTTAGAACACTTGCAGAAGCGGAAGATGATGTGAAAAACGGACGGTTAGCACCTATGCAGGATTCGTTTGACGATCTTCGTGCATCTTTATTGGAAAGGAAGAGTGGATGAAGTATAAAATCTTACGAACGGATAAAGCAGAGGAACAGCTCCGTGAAATCATTTTTTATATTGCAGATGATTCCGATAATGCTGAAATTGCACTAGGATATCTTGAGAAGATTGAAACAGCAATAAATCGTCTCCAGGAGTTTCCGGAGTCGGGAAGTATTCCTAGATATTCGATTCTAAAAAAGCAAGGATATAGGGTGGTGATTATTGAAAGGCATCTTGTTTTTTATAAGATAGATGAGGAAGATAAGTTAGTTATTATATATGCCATTGTGGATGGAAGACGAGAATATCGTAATTTAATATAAGAAGTGCTTTTCTTCCAATGCGTTTCTTATCCCTGTATCCTGGCGTTCTTGTCTCTTTTGCTCTTTCAAAAGCTCCGGATCCTTTGTCGGTCTTCCCAACGGTGGACCACTGAGTCTGATGCTGTGCTTTTTACAGAAGTCCAGGTTATCCCTGTTCCGGTAGATCTTATCTGCCATTACGGCTTCCGTACCAAAAGATGTTCCGAAAGACATAACCTTGATAGGCTAAAGAAATTCGTGTATAATATCTTTAGATTAGGCAAGGGGGCCGGTTTTATGCCAAACATTAAATCCAGCACGGACTTAAGGAACAACTACAATGAGATCTCGACGTTCTGCCGTGAAAGCAGAGAACCCGTTTTTATTACCAAAAATGGGCAGGGAGATTTGGCTGTTATGAGCATTGAGACCTACGAGATGCTCAACGGCAAACTCGAACTTTACCATCTGCTTGATGAGGGCAGGGCGGCAGTAAAAGAGGGAAGAAAGCGTCCGCTTGAAGATGTAATGCGAGACATCAGGCAGGAAATAACTGATGGCAAATTATAGGGTTGAGATATCGGAACCTGCCGAAAACGACCTGCGTGACATTGTCCGATATATCTCTGCACAACTGTCAGCACCGATGACCGCATTGAAGATGATGGACACCGCTGAGGAAGCTATCATGGGTTTAGCGGTCATGCCGCAAAAATGTTCTCCTGTGACTGATGAACGGCTGGCAATGATGGGATACCGAAAGCTGCTTGTAAAGAACCATATTGTCTTTTTCACGATAGATGAAAAGTCAAAGGTCGTTGACGTTGAGAGAATCCTTTACGTAAGGCGCGACTGGCATCGTATCCTTTGATTTGTTATACTTATTTCTGTTTACTGAAGCAGTGGCATCTTTTTGTACCTAACTTCTCATAATTTGTCTGGAAACTTGCTATTCATGCGGGTTTTTTGTTATTTGTTTTGGTTTTAGAAGTATTATTGCACCTTGTCTTTCAAAATTAAAACCCAAAGATATAAACTTTGCTTAAGGCTGCATAGCCGAAATTCTTACGTGTATCCATGTCGGAAATCAGTTTTTCGTTTAGGCTGACATTACTTTTCCCGACAATATGTGGAAAGATAATTATTTGAGGAATAAATACGATGTTTGATGGATGATCCTTTTGGTTATTTTGTTTTACTTCTGGAATTACAATGGTGACATCAGGCCGGAATCATCAGGATGACTAGGGTTATTAGAGACACTAAAAAAAGACGACGCTTAAAGCTAAGAACTCCTACAAATGGTGCTTATGCCCTTTGTGGGAGTTTATGTTTTTTTGAAGGAGTGCTCTATGAGTCAAGAAAAATTAAAAATTTTAAACCATATTGTTGAACTGCTGGCCGATACGGAAATGGCTTAAAACTACATTGCTGAAGTAAATGGTTAAAAATATATCACATATATAGAAAGCTACTGCCTGTTCGTACAATTTATTTCTTCCGTACCATATTTGTGGATATCAACGTCCACAGTAAAAACCAATCCCTTCGGAACGATCTTGCACAGTTCCGGGATAATCGCTTCAATCTTTGCCGAACAATCTATTGTTTCAATCACCATGGGCAAATCAGAAGACAACTCCAAAATTTTAGCACTTTTGAGCACTTTATCGTGCCCGTACCCCAAGACACCGCGGGAAACAGTGACACCACCGATCCCCTTTTCCCTTAACCAATTAACGAGGTACTTATAAAGGGTCTTGTTTCCGAACTTCTCGCTTTCACCGATATAAATTTTCAGTAACTTTCCTTTTTCTAACATAACCGATCCTCCTTTTAAATAAAGCGGGCCAGGCCCATACCCAAAAATACCCCGAAAAAGCCGACAATAATGCTAACCAGTGTATAAATACCCGCAGTTAAAATATTTCCATCTTTCATCAGCATGATTGTCTCATAGCCAAAAGTGGAAAAGGTGGTAAAAGCACCTAAAAAGCCTACCGACAGTGCCAACCGCATTTCCGGACTTAAAGTAAGTTTATCCAGGAAAAGGGTGTTGAGCAAGCCTAGTAAAAATGCTCCGGTGATATTAATCAGAAAGGTATGCAAGGGAAAATCATGAGTCCATTTGCCGGATATCCAAATTCCCAGACCATAACGGGCCAAGGCTCCAAACGCACCTCCGATTGCAACTGCAAAAAAATTAGTCATTAGGCTTCTCTACTCCTCTAAAGTACTTTTCTTTAATATTCCATAAAGACAATAAAAAACACCTACCAGACCATACCAATATATAGTCTGATAGGAGCCATTAACCTTAAGGTAAACAGCGAGCTCCATCGCTTTGTTCAATAAATATTATTTTAACTTTTTAGAATAAATAATTCAAGTATTTTTTGTTATGTTTGTTGTTAATACCATCGAAATTTAAAGGGCAAAATAGAAAATCACTATCGTTCAAAAACCAAAGTAAATCTAATACGATATGCTGATGACTTTATCATTGCCGCAAATACAAAAGAAATAGAAGAAGAACTCAAGGACATTGTCAGTCAATTCCTTAAGACTCGGGGATTAACTTTATCCGAAGAAAAAACAATGATTACGCATATAGACAGATGACGGTTATATCGCTACGGCAATCACGTGCAAGCTATGTGCACTGTCAAAGAAAATGGGAGGAGCGAATCCTTGCTACGGCTGGTGTTTAGATCCCATGTTCGCTATGATAACTGCCATAGGTAAGATCGATGCTGGGAACATAACCGTTGAAAGCACTTTAATTACCGGAGACTGTTGTAAAGTACTTATAAATGTCCATACAGAACAGAGTGATACAGTTGGGACTGCATTAAGTAATGAATAAAGTAAAGGCGGTAAAAAAATACATTTATATATTTATGAAAACGAGAAGTTTAACAAAACTGTATATAAAGATGTAAGGGATTTTTGTTTATGTGAGGGAATAAATGAAGAATATATAAGAGCATTGATTAAAGAAACTAATTGCAGCATATTAATTCGCAGGCAAAGTGCTGAATCTCATATTATATATTAAGATAGCGGTAGACTGATGCACTTGACGGATGGAGGTAAATATTGGAAGAACAGAGAAAAGTGGAGATAAAATAATATGAGCATCAAGGGACGAATGATGCATATTATGCTGAGATACAGATATTTTTTGAAGGGAAAATTAAAGAGGGAAGTAATCGACAAAAGTACCTCTATCGATCAATTGCGACGAGACTGTGATAAATCTGCTGCAAGGCTTGTAAAAATGCCAGATGGGATTACATTCATAAAGTTAGACTATAAACTATTTTATGCTGAATGGGTAGTACCTGCAGGGGCAGATGAAAACAAGATAATTCTCTATTCCCATGGGGGCGGATTTGTTATGGGGAATGCGAAGTCTCACAGAGGAATCGTCAGTGGATTCGTAAAGCATCTCGGTATAAAGGCACTAGTTTTCGATTACAGTCTGGCACCTGAAAATCCTGCTCCAGCAGCAGTAAATGATTCGGCAGCAATTTATTGCTGGTTACTTCAGCAAGGCTATAAGCCTGAAAATATTGTATTCGCCGGAGATTTTGCAGGGGGAGGTATTGAGTTTGGCACTCTTTTAAAACTAAGAAATGATAAAATTCCATTGCCGGCTGCCTGCGTAGCATTTTCTCCTTGTGTCGACATGACTATGTCAGGTGAATCACACAGAACCCGTGTCAAGGCAGATCCATGTATACCGAAAGGAATGACTGAAACTTACTTTGATTATTATGTGGGTGATGGTGATCCTAAACATCCCTATGCTTCACCTTTATTTGGTAATCTTGCAGGTTTATCGCCAATAATGATTCAGGTTGGCAATAACGAAACTTTGCGTGGATTATGACTATAGCTCTGTTCGTTTTTCGAATATTTGCCGGTAAGATTGGCAGGACAGTGGCTGATTCGTTTTCTTATAAAAAGTTTGACTACAATAATGTTTATGCATGGATCTCAGTCCATCATATTGTTCAAATGCTTATTGCCCTAGCCATTATCTTAGTGTTAAGTAAGCTTTTAAAAGTTGATTTCGGTTTTAAGCTTGGGGACATTAAAGAGGGAAAGAAGTATTTAAAATTAGACTGGGCAATTTCGTGCATCTTCCCCAATATGATGCTTATTATAACTTTCATGGCGATACAAACTACCGAAGAAACATCAACTTTATCAGCGGAGAGCGTGTAGGCAATGTAGTTCGACTCTATAATGATGAGTTTTTTGCGATGGATATAAGGTGCTTACCTTACAAGAGAGAAATGGAGCGTATCTGTTTATTGCAAACCAGAAGGTTGAATCAGAAACAATAACTTACTAATAAATCAAGCAGGGATGTCTGGTTTCGTAGAACAATGTATCTCCACAAGGTAGTGAAGAGTTGAAGTTTGGAAAGAATCGGACAAAGCAGGCAATCAGCTAGAATATATCTAACAAATAAGTTTGCTAAAAGAATGCATTTGTTAGTTATTTAGTTTTTTGGTTATATAGAGACTATATAGTCAGTTACAGTTTGAAGTAAGGATCCGTTATCTGTGTTCCGATTTGTCGATTCCGCTCATGAAAAAACCTCCGTTACATAAAGTTATATGCATTCGGAGGGTTACGCAATTATTTCAGTACTCTCGAATAAATAGTATCCTTTTGTCCCACTTGACTAGCAGTATTGATCATAACTTTGGTTCTTTTTGGTTATCTGCTTATTCGACTTCCTCATCATCGTCATCGTCATCATCGTCGTCATCGTCGTCATCGTCATCATCTTCATCTTCAATTTCGTCGAAAGTGATTTTCATCACTTCGCCATTTGTATACGTTACCTTTACTTTGGAAACGTCTAAATTGTTGGTTAAGGCATCAATAACCTGCTTTAGAAATTCATCTTTGTGCATGATCTTGCTCCTTTCCTTTTTATATTTTATAAACTCATCTTCCCCTAAAGAACTCTGTTTAGATGAAGACGATAGTTTTTATACTATATGATCATTTTATGCAATTGGTACAAGATTAGTGTTTAGGCTAGTAATATAGAATTATTCTAAAGTGACAAATGATTTCTGTGAGTATCTATGATTTGGTGCCTTAAACCTTCTTGCAATGGGCATTCCGGATCATAGTTTAATAACCTTTGTGCTTTGGAGATGTCCGCCCAACTATCCAATGGATCTCCATTCTGTCGGCTCGTAAATTCCAGAGTAGCCTTTTGTTTAAGTAAATATTCAAGCATCGAGATAACTTCAAGAATTGAAGCTTTTTCGAAGCCCCCAATATTGATTATTTCTCCGATAACCCCTTGGGCATCAAGAGCCGCAACAGTTGCTTCCACACAATCTTGGATATAGGTAAAATCTCGTGTTTGTAATCCATCACCATAGATTGGAATCGGCTCGTGCTGCATAATTCCCTTGATGAAGCGGTGAAAGGCCATATCAGATCTTTGTCTTGGGCCAAATACCGTGAAATATCTTAGAATAACGATTGGAATCCCGTAACTTACTTGATATACCTTACACAAGTATTCACCCGCTAACTTACTCACCCCATAGGGAGAAAGGGGGGTGGGCATGGAAGTCTCAGCAACTTTACCCGCTTTTTCACCGTAAACAGATGAAGTGGAAATATATATGAATTTGCTGAGTGAGCATTCGCGGACTGCTTCGAGTAAGATTTGGGTAGCAACAATATTATTGTCGGCGTAGAGTTGAAAATCAGTGCCCCAACTTGTGCGGACACCCGGGATTGCGGCTAAATGATAGACAACTTCAACACCTTTCAGAAGCCTCTTAAGGTCTGTTTGGCGGAGGTCAGCTTGATGAAATTCAAAGTGCGGATTACTAAGCAACAGCCGGAGATTTCTTAGTTTCGTCTGCTTCAGGGAAGAAATGATGAAGCCGTCAATGCCAATGACCTCGACATTGTTCATTTCCAGCAACCGTTCACAAAGGTGTGAGCCAATAAAACCGGCGGCTCCAGTCACAAGAATTTTCATCTTATTCCAACCCCCAGGTATAACAACCCTTGCCTTCGGAGCATTTCTCCATCAAGACAGTTTCTGGCATCAAGAACGATAGAACCCTTCATTCTCCCTTGAACTTCTGACCAATCGCAGTGGATAAATTGCTCCCATTCAGTGGCAATAATCAGAGCATCTGAATTGTTTACCGATTCATACTGATCGCTATGCGAAGTGACATCGCAGGAGTCGAGTTTCACCATAGGGTCAAAGGTGTGAACTGTATAACCCCTTTGGATTGATTGCTGAATCAGAGTAATGGCAGGAGAGGAACGAAGATCATCTGTACCGGGTTTAAAGGTTACACCCCAAACTGTAATCTGTTTACCTTCTGAAGCAGGAAGTACATTATTGAGTCTCTGTAAGTAGAGCTCAATTTGTGAATCATTGATCTCCATCACAGCATCCAGTAGCTTGGTCTCTATATTATGGGTTAACGCTGAATGTTTAAGAGAATGAAGGTCTTTCGGCAGACAGGAACCACCAAACCCTAGACCGGCGTTTAAAAAATCCGGTCCAATTCGAGGATCCGTCCCCAAGCCCTTCTTGATATCAGCATAATCTACTTGAAAAGCATCACAAATACGGGCCATTTCATTAGCGAAAGAGATTTTGGTGGCTAGAAAGAAATTACTAGCGTATTTAATAAGCTCTGCTCCAGTTAAACTTGTAAAAATTAAGGGTGTGCTTCCATTTAGATAGAGTTCTTTCAGGACTTCTAAGGGCCTATCTGTTTTTGTTCCGAAAACTAGTTTATTAGGGTGAAATATATCCCATAGTGCTCTTCCTTCCCGTAAGAACTCCGGATTAGATACAATGTCAAATAAATCGTCCTTGACACCCATTTCAATGAATGTTCGGTGAATCCATTCATTGGTTCCAGGTGGAACGGTACTTTTCGTAATGATGATTTTGTAACTATTAATCGTTGCAACAATCATTTCGACAACCTGTTTCATAAAACTTAGATTACAGCTGCCATCGTTTTGGGAAGGAGTACCGACGGCAATTAAAATAATAGAATAATCTCGAATACTCTCTACTATCTTGTTTGAAAAATAGAGTCTATTTTTTTGACTATATTCTATAATCAAGTTTTCTAAGCCTGGTTCGTATATGGGAATTTTACCTTGCAGGAGATCATCAATTTTTACTTGATCCGTGTCTACACATTGTACTTCATGGCCAAAAACAGCTAAAGCCGCTGCTGTCGTGAGGCCTACATAACCTGCACCTACAACGCAAATTTTCATAAATTCCTTCAATCCAATCTCGTAAAATATCGGTTTGTACATGTTATTCCGATGAGAAATGAATTGTTCCATATTCTGGTAAACAGGGGGAGTATGCTTGTTCCATTTATCAAGATCTTGGAATATATTACATTATCTACTCGAAAGGATGGAAGTAAATTATGGAAGACTATCTAATTAAACCGTGGGATTCAGAAGTGGAACGTACCGGGGTCAACCTTGATATGTGGGTTCCTCCGGAAGTAGATAAATTAGCACAGCTGGTCATGGCCTATTATGACATGGAAATCAACACTAAAACGTTAATTACGTCTAAGCCGGATAAAGGCGGGGCCATCTGGAAAATAGAAACCAATAAAGGACCTCGCAGTTTGAAGTTGTTGCATCGCAAGCCAATAAGAAGCCTCTTTAGCGTAGGGGCACAGGATTACATTGTAAAAAACGGCGGAAGGGTTCCTGAATTAATAAAGACCAAAGAAGGTGTGCTTTACGTTGAAAAGGGAGGTAAGTTATGGATTGTCACAGATTGGATTGAATCCCTTACTCCGGCGAGTAAGGATCTTTCTGGCACTCAGGCTTTATGTTATGGCCTTGGGGAGTTTCATAGGCATACCCGTGGGTATACTCCGCCTACCGGTTCTCAAAAAGCCTCAAGATTATATCGATGGCCCGCTTATTATCAAAAAATAATTACAAAAATAGGCTGGTTTCGCAATGTAGCCAAGGCAAATAGTGATATTCCGAGTAGTCAAGCACTGCTTTCGGTCATCAATAGTTTTGAACGTCAGGCTCTAGACGCCTTGTCCTTTCTAAGACAATCATCTTATACTCAGATGCTCTCAATGGGTGAGGAGCACTGGGGACTTGTGCACCAAGACTACGGATGGTCTAACGGACAACTTGGTCCTGGCGGTCTTTGGGTGATCGATTTAGATGGAGTCGCCTACGACCTACCAATTCGCGATCTTCGGAAGCTTATCTCAAGTTCTATGGATGATTTCGGAAGGTGGGACGTTCCTTGGATCCAAGGAATGATCAGTGCTTATCATGATGCAAATCCGATTGATAGAGAAACTTACGAGATATTATTAAATGATTTGGCCTTCCCTAATGAGTTCTATAAACATTTGATGGAGATGTTGTCCAACCCTAGAGTTTTTTTAACGAATAATTTAGAAGGGATTATGGCACATCTCAATTTATTAGAAAAGACAAAAGGGTTGGCACTTGCTGAATTAGCCTTAGACAAGGGAAAATTCCCAACGGGGCATTATGGGGAGAATATTACCAAAGAAAAGTCCCTCCTTTATTCGGCTAAAAGACACGAGGGATATCTGAAAAAAAAGACTGAACCAGAGATTCATCAACAAAAGGATGGTGCAAAAATATCTTTTAGCAACGAAGATCAATTGAAAGTGTTGATGATCTGTACGGAGAAATTGCCGGTCCCGGCTGTGCGTGGTGGTGCTATTCAAACCTATATCGATGGTATCTCAGGGTTATTAAGTCACCAGTATTCTTTAACGATCTTAGGAACGACAGACCCAACATTACCAATTGAGGAATATAAAAATAATATTCGGTATGTAAGAATCGAAAGCGAACACTTCTTCGAAATCTACGCCACTAGGGTGATCGATTTTCTTCAAAGCGAATCCTTTGATCTCATACACGTTTTTAATCGCCCTCGGCTCATTCCCTTAATTCGTGAAGTAGCACCTTATGCGCGATTAATTTTAAGCATGCATAATGATATGTTTGATATTAATAAAATTGACCAACAGGATGCACTTACTGCAATTAGAGAAGTAGAACGGATTATTACAGTCAGCGACTATGTCGGAAAGACTATCTCCAATCTCTATCCTCAAGCTGCTTCCAAGGTTCGCACGATTTATTCAGGAGTTGACCTAAAAAAATTTATTCCCTGGGAAACATCAAACTTGGCTACTCAGGTTCGTCATAAACTACGTAGCACCTATAATCTTGAAGATAAAACAGTCATATTATTTGTTGGGCGCTTAACCCCCAAAAAGGGGACGGACTTATTGATTCAAGCACTCAATGAGCTTTCCATAAAGGATTCCAATATCGCCTTGGTAATCGTAGGCGGAACATGGTATAGTGTCGACTCTGTTACCGATTATGTGGCCTATGTACGGGCGTTAGCAGAGAAAGCTAAGTATCCTGTGATAACGACAGGGTATGTACCCTCTGATGTTATTCACGAGTGGTTTTGGGCCGGTGATATCTTTGTGTGCCCATCTCAGTGGCAAGAACCTCTTGCCCGTGTCCATTACGAAGCCATGGCTGCCGGCTTACCATTTCTAACGACCGCCCGAGGTGGTAATCCGGAAGTTGTAATTGATCGAAATGGTTTACTTGTCGATCGGCCTGAGGATTCCCTTGAATTTGCAGAAAAACTTAATAGTCTCATAACTGATTTGAATCTTAGACGTAGAATGGGGCAAATAGGCAGGCGGTTAGCTGAAGAACGGTTCAGTTGGGAACGGGTGGCACACGAAGTCTCAGAATCATGGAAACAGGTATTGAACTTCGAAACGGATACAAACAAAAAGATTGCTTTTGTGGATTCAGCCTGTCCCTCTGTAGCAAATATTACCCGTATCATGATTTTTCCTATCAGGGTAAAAAACAACAGGAACAACTTTACTGGTCCATCCTTGTGGGAAATCATTCGAGACCTTATAGTTATCCGATTAGGTATTTTTGGCAAATAAAAATGTAAGGTGAATATATCGCTTCAAATTTTAATGCTTTGAATAAAGAAGTTTTATCATAATTTAAAAAGTTGTTTAGGAGGGCCGAAAAGTGGGAGTTACAAAAGCTGTTATACCTGCCGCAGGATTAGGTACAAGGTTTCTACCTGTTACCAAAGCTTTGCCTAAAGAAATGTTTCCTATCTGCAATAAACCCATAATCCAATATTGCATCGAAGAGGCAATCAATTCAGGTATAGAAGACATTTTGATCATTACGGGCAGGGGCAAATGGTCCATTGTTGATTATTATGATCGCTCTCCTGAACTTGAAGCACATTTGGCTAAGAAAGGTAATTATCTACAACTTGAAAAACTAAGGCAGCTGTCAAGAATGGCAAATATTCATTATATAAGGCAGAATGAACCTCTCGGTCTAGGGCATGCCGTTTATTGCGCGAAGTCCTTTATAGGTCAGAATCCGTTTGCTGTGCTTTTGGGAGATGATATTATCAAATCTGACATTCCTGCTATAAAACAGCTTATGGAGGTTTCAGAGGGAACAGGTTCTAACGTCATAGGAGTTCAGGAAGTTTCGGAAAGGGATGTCAGTAAATATGGCATTATCGATCCTCTTCATAACGATCATGATATTTACTGCGTTAAAGATCTGGTTGAAAAGCCTTCACTTAAAGATGCTCCCTCCAGACTGGCAATCATGGGCAGATATATCTTAAATCCTTCGATATTTTCCTCTCTTGAAAAGATTCCCAAAGGAGCGGGTGGGGAGTTCCAACTTACGGATGCCCTAAAGATGCAAATTAAGCTTGAACCAATTTATGCTTGCAACTTAAAGGGTATCCGCTACGATGCCGGTGATAAGCTTGGTTTTTTAATGGCGACTATAGAGTATGCACTTGAATCTCCCGAGATTGGTCTGGAGTTTGCCCAGTATTTAGATACACTTTATGAAAAAAGGAAAAATATGCGAATTCCCTTTATTTAAAGATCTTGTTAAAAAAGTATAAGCATCTGATTCCATCACAGCTTAATATCCTGGAGGCAAAACTGAGGAATAATCTGACATTTTAAACAGAGTATTCTGGGGATTTTATTAAATTTAAGGTCAGGCACTCCTTACTTGAGTACAGCATATTTTGCTTTAGAGCTATGCAAATACCTATGCACAGGAAAGAAGGTCAAGAATGACTAATGAAGAACAAAGAACAGGTGTTTTTATCGCACAGTATCTCAAAGATGCAATCCAAACCAGGAAGGCAAAGGTCTGCGTAATCGGGATCGGTTATGTTGGATTGCCGTTGGCTGTGGAAAAGGCTAAAGTTGGATTTAAAGTACTGGGCATTGATCAAAATATTAGCAGGGTTTCTATGCTAAATCTCGGTCAGAACTATATTCAGGATGTTCAGGATGAAGAATTGTGCAGCTTGGTAAAGGGGGGAGAATTAACAGCTACTAAGGACTTTTCAGGCTTGCCGGAACAGGATATTATTATCATTTGTGTTCCTACCCCTCTCAATGCACATCGTGAACCCGACATTTCATATGTAGATAATGTAACCAAAGAAATAAGCAAAAGGTTAAGAACAGGTCAAATGATCATACTTGAGAGCACAACTTATCCAGGTACGACTCAAGAAATAATGCTTCCTTTATTAGAATCTTCAGGGTTGAAAGTGGGGGTGGATTTTTTCCTTGCCTATTCTCCTGAAAGGGTCGATCCGGGTAACAAAAGGTATACCACGAAAAACACAACAAAGGTTGTAGGGGGAGTTACGCAACTGTGTTTGGAGGTTGCACAATGTTTTTATGCCCAGACTATTACTAATGTAGTTTCGGTATCATCGCCTGCTGTGGCAGAAATGACAAAGGTTTTCGAAAACACTTACCGTGCGGTTAATATAGCTTTGGTTAACGAATTAATGATGCTTTGCCATAAAATGAATATCAGTGTTTGGGAAGTAGTTGATGCTGCTGCTACTAAGCCTTTTGGTATGCAAACTTTTTACCCCGGGCCCGGCGTAGGAGGGCATTGTATACCCATAGATCCTTTTTATTTGAGTTGGAAAGCACGGCAATTTGATTATTCATCCCGGTTTATAGAATTAGCTGGTGAAGTAAACATTCAAGTGAATTATTATGTGGTGAATAAGGTCGTTAAAGCTTTAAATATGACAGGCAAACTGGTAAAGGGTTCCAGAGTATTTTTACTTGGAGTTGCCTATAAGAAGGATATCAACGATTACAGGGAGTCTCCTGCCCTTAAAATAATTAAACTGCTTAAAGCAGAGGGAGCTGAGCTTGTATTTTTTGATCCTTATATAAAGTCAATGCAAGACTGGGATGGCTCAAAAATTGAAGCGGACTGGGTGGAGTTATCTGAGGAAGAGCTCACGAAAAGTGATTGTGTCCTTATAATAACCGATCATTCTAATATTGATTATGAGAAGATGGTAGATCAAGCCAGCATCATCGTAGATACAAGAAACGCTACTAAAAATGTAAAGTCGGGGCGAAGTAAAATAATTCTGATCTAACTAGTTCAAATAAGTACAAACAAGCAGATTAGACAATGGCGGGATGTAAAGGGGGTGGCTCTATTGGTTGATTTTGGTATTGTAGGGTGTGGACATATTGCCAAAAAGCATGTCCAGGCCTTAGAAGAAATTACAGATGCTAGGTTGGTCGCTGTTTGTGACAATGATTTGCAGCGTACAGTTCCTTTTGTACAAAAACATGGAGCCAGATCGTATGAAATTTATAAAGATTTCTTAGAAGACCCTGAGGTTGAGGCTGTAATCATTTGCACTCCCAGCGGTTTACATGCTGCAATGGGAGAAAAAGCGGCACATGCCGGTAAGCATATCTTGCTGGAAAAACCTTTTGTATTGGATCTTAATGAGGGGAAAAATTTGGTGGAACTATGCAAATCAAAGGGGGTTAAACTGGGAGTCGTACATCCTAACCGGGCTAAGGCTGTAGTGCAAGCCCTTGGTAAAGCTGTAAACGGGGGGTGGTTTGACAAAATTACTCACGCCAGTGCCATGCTGAGGTGGAATAGGGTACCCGAATATTTTAATATAGCAGCATGGAGGGGAACGAGGGAGCTGGATGGAGGTATTTTATTTAATCAAGCAATTCATAACATTGACCTGTTAAACTGGTTACTTGGACCTGTGGATGAGGTATTTGCTTATGGGGCTACTCAACTGCACAATATTGAATACGAGGATGTATGCGTTTGTACCTTGAAGCTTAAAAGCGGGGCGTTGGGAATTATAGAAGCAGCCGTAACTTTGTACCCTGAAAATCTAGAGGAAAGTATAGCTATTTTTGGCAGTCAAGGAACAGCCGTATTAGGAGGGAAGTCCTTGTCAAAGATCCTGGAATGGAAGTTTTCTTGTTTAACCGAAGCTGAAGCAAAATGTCAGATTGAACGTCTAAACAATGGGTTAGATGCAGCAGGGCATAAAGAAGTAATTGGAGATTTCGTTAAGGCTATTACCCAGAACCTGGAGCCTCTTGTTTCTGGGAAGGAAGCTTTGAAGGTATTGTATCTAGTAAAAGCAATTTATCAATCTATATCCACTAATCAACCTGTAAAGGTAACAACAGATTAAGGGTGGTAATGTGAATTTTATCAGTCAGACCGAAAGATTGGGCAAAATGTCTTATAGGTTGTTATACGGTAATCTGTGATGAACTTCAAGTAATTGAGAGGTAGCTCTAATGAGGGAAATGGATTTTTCTCTTACCATGTATGCCGAAATTTGTAAAGCTCTGCAGCTGCATAAAGTTGTTACTGTTCAACGTTATCTATCAAATGTACTGGAATCTCCATGCCTAGTATTGCGCCATGATGTTGACAGGGATTCTAAAAATGCCTTAGCCATGGCAAAGCTTGAGTATGAGTATGGTATTCAATCGACTTACTACTTTAGATACCCAAATACATTCAATAGGGAGATAATGGAGCAGATAGCCAACTTAGGGCATGAGATAGGATATCACTATGAGGTATTGGATAAGGCCGGAGGTGACTGCCACAAGGCGATTGCCTTATTTCAAAAGGAATTAGAAATATTCCGTGCGTCTTTTCCGGTAAAGACAGTGTGCATGCATGGGAATCCTCTCACCAAATGGGACGGAAGGGATATCTGGAGTTTATTTGACTTTCACGATTTTGGCATACTTGGAGAAGCCTTCCTTTCCTGCAGCGATATTCCCATCTATCTAACGGATACGGGTAGAAATTGGAATGGTAATAACAATTTTAAAGATAAATTGCCAGCAGAAAATAGGAATAAAAACTTTAGAAACACCGTTGATGTCATCCGATTTTTAAATAGTAATAAAGATAATATTATCTATCTTAAT
This sequence comes from uncultured Peptococcaceae bacterium, assembly GCA_937892995.1. Lineage (GTDB taxonomy): Bacteria > Bacillota > Desulfitobacteriia > Desulfitobacteriales > Syntrophobotulaceae > CALBJS01. The sequence goes on from CALBJS010000280.1 coordinate 15,708, forward strand.
TGTCACCCGGAAAGATGGGGGCCTGGCCCCTGGGGATGGACCAAAGCTTTTATGAGAGATCATTTATTCAATTTTTGCAAGAAAGCATTGAAACTCTTTAGGTCAGGCTCTATGGAGCGATTTTAGAATGAAAAAGCGAATCTTGGTGTTAGCCCCTCATACAGATGATGGAGAGTTTGGATGTGGCGGAACGATTGCTAAGTTAATCGACGATCAAGCGGAGGTATTTTATGCAGCATTCTCTGTTTGTGAATTATCTATTCCTTCGCATCTGCCTAAAAACATCTTGGAAATAGAAGTGAAAAATGCAACAGGAGTTTTAGGAATAAAGAGTGAAAACTTAAAAATATTTCGTTATGGGGTTAGGAATTTCGAAAATTATAGACAACAAATACTCGATGATTTAGTAGGGCTAAGAAATGAAATTGAGCCAGATTTGATATTAATGCCTTCCCCCCATGATATTCATCAAGATCACTGCACGATTGGGTTAGAAGGGGTTAGGGCTTTTAAACAGATTTCGATCTTGGGCTATGAATTGCCCTGGAACAACCTCACCTTTAATACCCAATCCTTTGTGTTTTTAGAGGAAGAGCATATCAACAAAAAAATTGAGGCTCTCAAATGTTATCAATCTCAGTCTGATCGGGTGTACGCCAATGAAAACTTTATCCGTGCCCTGGCTATCACCCGTGGAACCCAGATAGGGGTTAATTTTGCGGAAGCTTTTGAGGTGATACGGTGGATAATTCAATAACTATTATTATTACTGGAGCAGGAGCTCCTGGTGCCCCGGGGGTGATAAAAAGTCTTCGGGACAATGGCGAACGCTCCATTCGTGTAGTCGGGGTAGATGCTTCCAGTGAGGCTGTTGGATTCAGATTAGCTGATGCAGGGTACCGGATCCCTATGGCTAATGCTCCTGACTTTATTGATAGGTTGCTTGAAATAGCTATTCAAGAAAAAGCAGAAGTAATTTTACCTTTGGTTACAAAAGAGCTAGAAATACTTTCTCTAAATAAAGATAAGTTTCAGAATGAGAGTGTGATTGTTTTAGTATCCGATTATTATCCTTTAAAAATAGCAAACAACAAAGGTAAGCTTTTAAGGCATATGAAAGAAAAAGGCTTCCCGGTACCGCATTTTTTTATCGTAAAATCGAAAGAAGAGTTCGTCGAAGCAGTGAAAGAATTAGGCTATCCGGATGAACCCATTTGCTTTAAACCGGTAAAAGCAAGCGGAAGCCGAGGGTTTAGAATTATTGATCCCCAAATAAATAGATATAAGCTTTTGTTCGAGATGAAGCCGGCAACAACTTATATAACGCTTGATGAAATTACGTCCATTTTCGATGAGACAAAAATTTTCCCCCAATTAATCGTGATGGAATATCTTCCCGGTAAGGAATACAGTGTTGATTTATTGGTAGATCATGGCAAACCGCTATATACTATTCCGCGAAGGCGTGATGCAATGAGCGCTGGAATTAGTATAAAAGGTGAGATTGTTAAAGAAAACGATGTAATCAATTACTGTAATGAAATCGTACAAAGCCTTGGGCTTCATGGCAATATTGGGGTTCAGGTGAAGCGGGCAAAAACTAACATTCCCCTAATACTAGAAATAAATCCCCGTATACAGGGAACTATAGTACACTGTACCGGGGCCGGGGTTAACCTTCCTTATTACGCTGTAAAAATGGCCCTGCAGGAAGATATACCAAGAGTAAAGGTTCGATGGAACTGTAAAATGCTTCGCTACTGGAATGAGGTTTTTTATTGATGTTATCTGATCTGCATAATCATAGTACGTTTTCAGATGGGATTAATACTTGTGAAGAAATGATTGAGCAAGCGATATCCTTAGGTCTACAGCGAATTGGACTTGTGGAACATGTATGGCGAAAAAGTGAATGGGTCTTAGATTTTATTGACTCTACAAACAGATTAATAGAAAAATATGAAGGCGTTATTCAAATAGTCACCGGACTTGAAGCCAAGGTCTTAACATGTGCTGGTGAACTTGATCTTAATGATAAGTGGAGAAATAAAGTAGACTATATTTTTGGCTCCATTCATAGAATCCCTTCAAGATCAAATCAATTCCATAGCATTAGCGATAAGCCACTCAATAAAAGTAAAGTGTATGAAGATTGGTTATTAACAATTCAAGGGGTGCTGAAAAACGATAGTGTTGATATCATTGCCCATCCTGCTGCAGAGTTGAAACATTATAAAATACCTCTCGATAATCAGACAATTGAAATGTTGTGTTACTTAGGCCAAAGATTCGGGAAGGCTTTTGAAGTAAATGTCAAACATCAGGTTCCTGTTCAACCGTTCTTAACCCAACTTATTAACAGGAATATTCTCTTGAGTATAGGGTCTGATAGTCATTCCATAATCGAACAGCAGCTTTATATAAAGGATATTATCGTAATACATGAAATACTGGCTCGTTATAACTTAATTTAACTCTTAACTTAACCTGGTTTGAGATCACTCCTAAGTTTCATTGACGAGCTTTTGCGTTCGTTATCATTTTAGCGGAAGGAGTTTCTTTACTATGTTTAGTATAGAGATAATAATCCGAAAAATTGTAACCTCTCTAACCAATCTTTTTAGAAATTTAAAATTCGAATCTAACGTAAGAATTTTGTTTAAAAGCGGAGTCATTAATGATAATTGTACAAAGGCAGACATTTGCGTAGTCACGGATCGTAATATCAGTGACGTATGCGAATACGAAGGAAATAAATATCTAGAAAAATATAAAAAGTTTTTTGCACAAGGTGATCTTGGTTATTATGCGTACCTGGACGGGAAATGGGCACATCGAACTTGGGTTACGATAGGGCCTAAAGCAGTTAACAGATGGTCCCACTTTCCTCCTTTCAAATTAAAAGCCCGTGAAGCTTATTGCCATTTTGCTGAAACTGCACCAACAGCCCGTGGTAATAATATTCCAGCGGCGGTATTAAGCAGAATAGCAGTAGATTTAAAAGACAAGGTGGATCATTTCTATACACTTGTTGACGAGAACAACTATGCTTCATGTAGGGTAAATGAAAAAGCCGGATTTATTGGCATAAAAAGGCTAAAGAGAAGCGGCTTTTTATGGTTCAATGTTTACCGAGAGTTGAAATAAAGCTGTATCCTATCCTGGATTAAATTCCAGGTTTTTTTTAGCCTATCAGAAAGTATAAAAAACTTTCTAATAGATCTAAGTGCAACTAAGGCGTGAAGGCGATCGGGAGCCTTCACGTGCTTACGACGGTCAAGGATGACCTAGTGTCGCTGAAGCCATGGATGGCGAGAGGCGGCCGCCAAAAGCTTGACGTAGGCCAAGTTTTCTAGTGCAAAATTGTTTTGGAAAAAAGAATTTTAAATAAGTTGCGATTTTAAGTTTAAATACATAAAATGTAGCGTTAGGCTTAGAAACTGGGAAGGTTTTTAGATTTTTTAAAATGTTTTTAAAGTGAGGAATAGCATGGAGTGGGATGTTATTGTTGTCGGGGCCGGTCCGGCGGGATGTTTTACAGCGATGCAAATCGCACTTTCAGGTTTTAAAGTCCTGGTTATCGAAGAACATCAGAAAATCGGTTGGCCGGTACAATGTGCCGGGCTTATTTCACCTCGTGCCATGGAACTA
>CALBJS010000281.1 GCA_937892995.1 uncultured Peptococcaceae bacterium
CTGGGTCTGGCCAGGGCGGTGGGAGCGGTCCTCTTTGCAGTGCTTATAGGTTTGATTATGGCCTTCATCTATGGTAAGGAAGATGCCGGAAAAGAAGCAGCGGGGTTTGAGCAGGGTTTTGGGGATGAGCCTGGTCGAAGTGGTCTAAAGACCATCTTGTATTTTGCGACGTTGGTATTAATCCTCATCTTTGCAGCTTGGGCTAAACCCCAGAACCAAGAGGGATTCTGGTATACAGTTTACCAATTGCACTGGCCGCTTACGTTGGTCTTACTTGCTGTTCTTGCCTATATGCTTCTTCGCTGGTTCAGGAAAGATGAATTGAAGCAGTGGGTGGATTCCTCATGGGATTTTGCTAAGCTGATCCTTCCCTTGCTTTTCATCGGGGTGCTTGCTGCCGGGTTTCTGATGGGTAGACCGGGGACTAATGGCGGAATTATCCCTGCAGAATGGATTACATCCTGGGTAGGCGGCAATTCTCTTCGTTCGAATCTTGTTGCTTCGGTAGTAGGAGCTTTTATGTATTTTGCCACCTTGACTGAAGTTCCGATTATCCAGGGATTAGTCGGAGCGGGTATGGGTAAGGGACCGGCTCTGGCTTTACTCTTGGCGGGGCCTGCCCTGAGTTTGCCGAACATGCTTGTAATTAAGAGTATTATGGGAACTAAGAAAACAGTGACTTTTGTTGCCTTGGTAATAGTCATGGCTACTATTTCCGGCTATATTTTTGGATATATTTCATAATGAAAATGTTTAATAATCACTATTAAATTTAAGTGTCTAGAGTTGCGACCTTCTTATTTCCTTAATGCTGATTTAACTGAAAAAGAGAGTTTTAGATACTTTTTTGCAGAGGCGGTAACCTTTGAATAGGTTATTTTACAAAGATTGATATAATTATAGAATTACCTTATTGAACTTGCTGGTATTGGTAACTGATAAAAGCTATAAAAACTAATGCACACTAATTGGGTGGTATTAACTCTAAAGGGAAAGAAAAAGGCTCAAAATCGAGCCTTTTTCTTTCCCTTCGTCTTACTTGACCTAGCAGCAAGTCTTGCTTACTTATTCTCTGTCTTTTTAAGATTTTTATCATCAGGGTTATCAGTATTTTCTTCCGGCAGTTCTTCGATAATAAAGTTACCACAGCAAGAACTTTTGTTAGCCTTTTTGTTTTCAGTTAAGCGTTTAAATAATCCTTTTTTCTCTTTTTTATTTTTCATAAATTCTTTCCCCTTTCTAGACTTGATATAAGATTATCTGGAAATATTATTAATGTACTTTATCTGATGTGTTTGGATCATAAAATTATATTAAAAAGGTAACCACTAATTACAGCGGTGAAAAAAATCACTCCTATGATGGCTGCAACTAATTTTTTCTTAAAAATACCGGCAAGCATGCTCATTTCGGGAATTGCCATACCTGCCCCGCCAATAATCAAAGCGATTACGGCACCGATACTCATTCCTTTTTGCATTAATGCTACTCCGATTGGTATAGCTGTTTCAACACGGATATAGAGAGGAATACCAATTATCGCCGCAATCGGAATGGCCAAGGGATTATTAGGCCCAGCAAATTTTAGGACAATATCTTGTGGTAAATAGCCGTAAATAACTGCACCAATGCCCACACCGATGAGTAAATAAATTAAAATAGCCCTGAAATCTCCCCAGGCTTTAAGAAATGAGAGTTTTAATTTAGGCCTAAAGGATTCAGGTGTTACCTCATTTGCACCAGGCCCCCCTCCTACCAGACGGACCTTTTTAACAAGTTTCGGACCTCCTGTTTTTTCAAGAATTACGCCAAAAAAGACAGAACCGCTAAAGACGATAAGGAAGTAGATAATAGCCACTTGCCAGCCCATTAAGGCTACCAACATTGCCAAGATTATGGGATTTAATAAAGGGGAAGCAATGATAAAGGACATTACAGCCCCAAATGTGATTCCGGCTTCCAGAAAACCAAGTGCTAAGGGAATGGTCGAACAGGCACAAAAAGGAGTCAAAGCTCCAACAAATGCTCCGATAAAATAACCCCATAGACCTTTGCTGTTCATCCAGTTCTTAATTTTCTCTTGGGGGATATACATCAGAACTAAGGCTACGATTGTACTGATTCCGAGAAACAGCACAGTCAGTTCGGCAGTGATAATGAAAAAATATTTGATTGAGCTTAATAGAGTGTTCATTATTACATATCTCCTTCGCTTATCTATCTATCAGTACTGATAGATAATTTTTAATGCTGCACTGCTTTGACCAAGATTTCCAAGGCTTTTTTGATATTACCGACCATTTGGGGTTCCAGTTCCCTCAATTTCTCTTCAAGATAAACAGTATATTTCTTAATAATTCGGATTGTGACTACTGTTCCTTCTTCGGTAATTGTTACACAGCATACTCTACCGTCTAGCGGAGAACGTTCCCGGGTAACATATCCTTTGTTTTCTAAACGATCAATGATTCTGGTTGCTCCGCTTTTAGTGAAGTTTAAAGCAATACCTATTTCTTGGATAGATAAATTATTTTTTTCATAAATTTTTTTAAGGGCCATGAATTCAACTAAGGACAGATTTTCACAGCATTCTCCGTCGAATCCCTGATTGCCAAAATACCAAGCGAGCTCTTGGACTAGATTGTAAATAACTGAGATATTCTTGTTCAATTCCGAAAGCTTACCTCCTAATATAGTTGATCAGAATATAGTTGATCAGATCAACTATATTATAGTAATAATGGTTGACAACGTCAACCATTATTACTATAATGCACCTCTCTATATCAATCGATCTTTAGAAGTATTTCTGGAAAAAAATAAACATAAAACAAATATTTTAGATTAAGGTAAAAAAAGCAATAGCTATACCTGCTTTGAAACATGAATAGACAATCAATTTGACATCAAGATAAAGCCGCCTGGACTTTTCGAATATTCTATTTTAATGTGACCTGTACTTCTTTCCCAAGGGAACGGGCAATTTTAGACAGAAAGTCAAGGGATGGATTATACGTTCCGCTTTCCAGGCGGCTTATATTGGATTTCTGAGTACCAACCCGAAGTGCCAATTCTTCCTGTGTAATATTCTGGCTGGTTCGTGCTTCAATGATTTGCGAAATCACTTCATAGCGCGGTTTCAGCCTTTCATACTCCGCTTTGAATTCTTCGTCTTTCATTAAAAGTTCTTTTACTTCAAAAAACTTTGCTCCCGCTTTACTCATTGTCACACCTTCTTTCATAATCTTCTTTATATCTAAGCACCCGTCCAAGTTCTTTTGGCGGCGTCTTTTTGGTTTTCTTGGTAAAACCATGAAGCAGCACAAAAGTCTTTTCGCGGTACGTAAAATAGAATATCCTGCTGATGTTCGATGCGAATTTGATTCTCAGTTCAAAAAGTATTGCTCGTCTTTCAAAGGCTTTACGTAAGGTTCTTTTTATTCGGGCCCATGCTTTTCGAGCAGTTCTATTTCGCTAAGGGCTTTCGCCCGCATTTTTGGTTCCAATGAAAGCAGGAAGTCGAGCACGGGAATATCTCCGTTTTTCTTTTTATAGTATTCCACTTGCCAATCCATGATACACCTCCAATGCTAGTGTATGCCGTGCCTTACTGTTGAGTTATCATATATGATAACAAGAATCAAGAGATTTAATTATTTTTTCTTTCCCTTGGTTTTCTTAGAATAAAATACCCGGCAAGCTCCGGAGGAGATTTTTGACGATGATCCGTTGTAGCTTGTCAAGGATTTACCCATAGTCCCGGGCCTAAAATTATGACTACATAGGGAAAGAGAAAGATTTGCCCACGATTACTTGACTCAAACTGTTTTAGCTCGGTATTTTAAAACCTAAAAAGATTATGGTATTATTAGTAATGATTTATATAATATAAGTCATTTGATTTTCATAATTTCATTTTGTTTAGAGTCCTGTTATTATCTATTAAAGATAAAAGTTTATGGAATGAAGTGAAATTATTCTAATGCTTAGAAAAGTATCAAAAGCTATCTTGTTTTGCAAACGCCAGAAAGGAGTCATATTTTATGTCTGAAGAACGACATATGGCTAAAGTTTACGATCCTAGCCAAGTAGAGGAAAAGTGGTATAAGTATTGGGAAGAGAATGGGTTTTTCAGCCCTCAGGTTGAACCTGAGAAGAAACCTTTCAGTATCGTCATGCCCCCGCCGAATGTTACCGGTTCTCTGCACTTGGGACATGCCATGGATAATACTCTCCAGGATATCTTAACTCGTTTTAAAAGGATGCAAGGTTATAATACGCTCTGGCTTCCGGGGACTGATCATGCCGGAATTGCTACCCAAGCCAAAGTAGAAGAACAACTTGCCCATGAAGGTACGAATAGACATAAGTTGGGCCGCGAGAAGTTTTTGGAAAGAGTCTGGACTTGGAAAGAAGAATATGGGGGAACTATTACTCGCCAGTTACGAAAACTGGGAGCTTCCTGTGACTGGTCCAGGGAGAGGTTCACCATGGATGAAGGTTGTTCCCGGGCAGTACGTGAAGTGTTTGTTAAGCTTTATGAAAAGGGCCTGATTTACAGGGGAAATTATATTGTCAATTGGTGTTCCAAATGTCAGACTACGATCTCCGATATTGAAGTGGAACATAACGAAAGGGAAGGAAACCTGTGGCATATTCGTTACCCGGCTAAAGATGGCGGGGAAGGGGTTATTGTTGCTACCACCCGTCCGGAAACCATGCTCGGTGATGTGGCTGTGGCTGTTCATCCGGAAGATGAGAGATATAGTAATCTGGTAGGGAAAACCGTTATTCTACCACTTATGAACAGGGAGATTCCGGTTATCGCCGATGAATATGTAGATAGGGAATTCGGTACCGGAGCGGTGAAGATTACACCGGCTCACGATATCAATGACTTTGAGATGGGCTTACGACATAATCTGGAACAGATCAATGTTTTAAACAGTGATGCTACCATCAATGCCAACGGCGGAAAGTATCAGGGCCTGGATCGTTACGAGGCTCGTAGAAAGGTTGTTAAAGACTTAGAAGAATTGGGTTATTTGGTAAAAGTAGAACCTCATAGCCATGCCCTTGGCGAATGTTACCGTTGCTCGACAGTTGTAGAGCCCAGGGTGAGTAAGCAATGGTTTGTGAAGATGAAACCTCTGGCTGAGCCCGCTATTAAAGTGGTTCAAGATGGAGATTTGCAATTTGTCCCGGATCGTTTTGCTAAGATCTACATAGGCTGGTTGGAGAATATCCGGGATTGGTGTATTTCCCGTCAGCTTTGGTGGGGTCACCGTATTCCGGTTTGGTACTGTCAGGATTGTGGGGCAGAAATCTGCGTTAAGCAGGATCCGACGAATTGCCCGCAATGTAACAGCACTAATCTTGAGCAGGATCCCGATGTTTTGGATACCTGGTTTTCATCAGCTCTCTGGCCGTTTTCGACGCTGGGTTGGCCTGAAGATACTGCTGAACTTAAGCATTTCTATCCTACCAGTGTCCTGGTAACAGGCAGGGATATTATTTTCTTCTGGGTGGCGAGGATGATCTTCATGGGCTTAGAATTCCAGAAAGAAGTACCTTTCCACCAAGTGATGATTCACGGCTTGATTCTTGATTCGCAGGGCCGGAAGATGAGTAAATCCTTAGGCAACGGGGTTGATCCCATTGAGGTGATCAGCCGGTATGGAGCAGATACCTTAAGGTTTATGCTTATTACCGGTAATACGCCCGGTAATGATCTTCGATTTCATTTCGAGAAGCTGGAAGCAACAAGGAACTTCCTGAATAAGATCTGGAACGCTTCTCGTTTCGTTATGATGAATCTGGAAGACTATGAGGGCAAGCAGCGGGGCGATCTGACCCTAGCTGACAAATGGATTCTCTCTCGCTATGAGGATACTGTTCAGAGTGTTACAAGTGCTATGGAACGCTTTGACCTTGGAGAAGCAGGACGGTTACTCTATGAGTTTATCTGGAATGAATATTGCGATTGGTATATCGAACTAACCAAGAAGAGACTTTATAATAAAGAGAATCAAGAAGAGCGTAATACTGCTCAGAGTATTCTCTTAGAGGTCTTAGAAGGGACCATGCGTCTCCTCCATCCTTTTATGCCGTTTATCACCGAGGAGATTTGGCAGCACTTGCCTACTAAAGGGCAAAGCCTAATGTTAAGCTCTTGGCCTGAGATTAGGGGCTATAAGAATGAACAAGCTGAGCAAGAAATGGCCATTCTGATGGAGATCATCAGAGCGGTTCGCAATATTCGGGCGGAAATGAATGTGGCTCCCGGGCGAAAGGCGGATATTTTCTTGGTTGCTCCGCAAACAGAGACCATCGATATACTGCAAAGAGGGGTGGAAGATATCAGGCAACTGGCTGTTGGCGAGAAGATAACGATCTTGCAGGAAACCGAGCACAATCTTCCACAGTCCGCCAGTGCGGTACTTAAGGGGGTAACTGTCTATCTACCGCTTAAAGGCTTGCTTGACCTGGATAAGGAGATGGCCAAGGTCCGTAAGGAAATTGAAGGTGCAAGTAAAGAGCAGAAGAGACTGGAAGACAAGCTTAACAACCCCGGCTTTATCGGTAAAGCCCCGGAGAATGTTATCACCAAGGAAAGAGAAAAGCTGGAAGCTGTCCATAGCAAGCTGCGTTCGCTTAGAATAAGGCTTTCAGATTTGTGTGAAGATCAAGAGTAACTATTTAAGGCTCAAGAGTATAAAAATCTAAAAATAAAGGTAAGCAAATGACCGAAGATTATACTAAAAATCAGCTATTAAATTATCCGGAAAGCCAATTTGAGGATTGCCCAGAGAAAAAAACCGAAGAGCAAAGGTATGAAGAAACCATACATCAGCTTAAGAAGCTAACCAAATTTGGTATTAATCTGGGGCTTGATCGGATTATATCCTTACTTCAGAGGTTGGGAAATCCTCAAGAAAATCTAAAAATAATCCATATCGGGGGGACTAACGGTAAAGGTTCTACTGCTGCTTTGCTTCAGGCCATCTTGAAACAGGCCGGATATAGGGTAGGGATGTTTGTTTCCCCACATCTTCATGACTACAGGGAAAGAATAAGTATTAATGGGGAGTTGATTTCTCCCGGAGAAGTGATCGATGGGTTTGGGAAAATCCAACCCATCCTTAAAACTATGGTGGCTGAGGGAGTAGAACATCCCACCGAATTTGAGGTTAGTACGGCATTGGCCGTTGCTTTTCTCTATTTCTTCCAGAAACAGCCGGATTTTGTTCTGCTTGAGGTCGGACTGGGGGGAGAAATAGACTCCACCAACGTAGTGACGCCACTCATCACTGTTCTTACCAGCATTGGAATGGATCATATGGATTATCTGGGAAACACCTTGGAAGAAATAACAACTGTCAAGGCCGGGATTATAAAAGAAGGTATTCCGGTAGTGACCTCAGCGGACAAACCGGAGGCCTTAAAAGTTATTAAAAAACAGGCTAAAAAGAAAAAGGCTAAACTTCTCAAAGTAGGTCAGGATATTTTCTGGCAAAGGGCTGAAGAAAAGGGTAATTCTTTTAACTCTTTCAATTACCATGGCTTAAAGGAAGAGTTTCATGATCTTGAGCTCGCTCTGCATGGTGAACATCAATTCACTAATGCCACGACCGCCTTGGCGGTATGCGAAGTTTTAAGGGATCAGTATGCAGTCGGCATACCTGAAAATGCCATCCGCGAAGGTTTAAAAAATGTTAGTTGGCCGGGAAGATTGGAACTTGTTTCTTTAGAACCTAAGATTTTGTTAGATGGAGCTCATAATGTTGATGGGATGAAAGTTTTAGCTAAAGCCCTAGCTGATTATGAAGATGATCTCTACCGCAGGGAAAGACTTGTGCTCTGTTTAGGAATGTTAAAAGATAAAGAAATCGAAAAGGCAATAGAGGTTATTGTCCCCTTGGCTGCTGAAATCATAGTGACCAAACCTGATTCACCCCGTGCTGGGGATTGGGAATATGTTGCCCGGCTGGCAGAGAGGTATCTGGGCGAGGACCGGGTTCATACTGTAGAAGACCCGACACATGCAATCCAGGAGGCTCTGAAGAGGTTAAATCCTAGAGATATGCTTTGTGTTACAGGTTCCCTCTATATGATCTCTCCGGTAAGGCAGTATCTATTAGAACATTTCGCTTTTTCTTAATTATTTCAAATTTCTAATAGCTTTCACGAAATGAAATAATGTACAATATAGATAAGAAAATTCCATTTGAACTAAGAATATTGTTTATGGTTACGCAGGAATGAAAAGATGGAGACAAGGGATCTCGAGAACGAAAGGGTGAAAAGATTGCTAGGGAAATATAAGAAAATGGTCTTCTTCTCTATTTTGATTATAGGTTTAAGTATAAGTCTTACAGGGTGCACTTCCGGAAAATATAAGACTAAACCCGACTACAAGATAACGGAACAGGTAACCCAGAGTTTTATGGATGCCTATATGCAAGGAGATCTTAATAAAGCAATGAGTCATGTGGCCGAGGACGCCATTCTGTCAACAGATAGCGGGCAAATGCAAGGTAAAGCGACAATTGCCGAAATGTTACAATTAAATATCGATAAGCAAAATAAGATGGAGATTGCCGAGAAGAATAAGATCGATAACAGTAAAATGACCCTTATCATTAAAAATAATATCCCCCTTTTTCAATTGGCCGGGGTGGATGTGATTAAAACGAAAGAAAAGTTTGAAGTCCAAGATAGTAAAATTGTAAGATGGGAAATTAAGCATCTCAAAGAATCAGTGGATTTGATCGAGAAGATGGCCTCAGGCACCACAGGGCTTGAAGCCGAGGTGAAAGATGGACAAATAGTGGTCACCAAGGTGATGTTGAAAACACCCGCAGCCTATGAAGAAATCAAAGTAGGTGATGTCATCCTCTCTATCAACGGCACTGAACTTAAGGATATGGCTCATGGTGCCGAGGAGATTCCTTATAGATTGATCGGAGAACCCGGTTCTAAAGTTCAACTAGAAATCAAAAGTGGTACGGAGATCATGGCCGTAGATATAAAAAGGATTAATATTAACGACCTTTAAAAACACAAGAAGAAGTACTAGTTTTTTCCAACCCCTCATATGCTGAAACTAAGATGACAGGTAGAGGGGTTTTTTATGAAAAAATTTAGCTATAAACGAGTTTTGATTACACTAATAGTGGTAATAATAGGTATTAGTGGAATAGGCTGGTCCACATGGCATCTTGGTGAGCTCTTTGTTGGGTTGGTGACTACGAATATAATAAGCGAACAAGAAAAGGGAACAAATACAAACAGTGATATCCTAAATCTTCCTGCTCTCGAGGTTTGGACTTGTCAGGCAGGCGTATATAAAAATAAGAAAAATGCCGAACTTTTTCAAGAATCCTTAAGACTTCAGAATTTAAAAGCAGAGCTCATTAATGAAAAACCTTTAACTTTAGCTATTGGGATATATGATACTAAAGAGAAGGCGATTCTTCAGAGTTATGCTTTAGCTGAGGCTGGGATAGAAACTTGGGTCAGGGAGGAATCTTTTCCCGCCTTAAGTTATAAGGTCAATGGCAAAAATGTAAAAGAGATCATTGTTATCTTAGAAGTAGCTAATTCCTTGCTTAGCGGGGAAGAATTAAACGCTGTTAAGGCCGGATGGGGAAATGATTTAAGCTTGATTCCTAAGGCTGGATATCCCGAAGATTTGGAAAAATTATATAATAAATTGTCCTTAGTTCTAAATACTGACTATAAGGGTAATGGAAGAGATTGTTATCACCGGGATTTACTTGGTGTATACTTGGAATATAAATCTATTACGACAAAATATCTTAAAAACTATGAATAATAACAGGATAATGTCGTTAATTTAGGCAATTTAGTGCATTGTATCTTGTATTACCTCGTAATTACTTGCAATTTCTTTAGGTAGTGATATAATTAACGAACAAAATCATTTATGCGAATTGAGGGATTAGTGTGAAGACTTTGAAAATTCCAGAAGCAACGATAATGCGCCTTTCCGTGTATTCTCGTTACCTAACAGAGATTGACCGTAAAGGAATTATTACTATATCTTCAGGGGATATTGCTGAGGGAGTAGGGGTTAGCCCGGCTCAAGTACGTAAGGATCTTGCTTATTTCGGAGAATTCGGAATCCGGGGTGTTGGTTATAACGTTAAAGATCTCCATAGAAATATCCTCAAAATCCTAGGACTTAGCAATGAATGGAGTGTATGCCTGGTAGGGTTAGGGAACTTAGGCTTGGCCCTAAGCACTTATCGGGGGTTTAGGGAACGTGGTTTTATTATTACCAGTATCTTTGATAATGACCCCGAAAAGATAGGCATAGTGATCGATGGAATAGAAGTACTGCCTGTGGATCTGCTCGAAGAGATTGTTCCCCAAAGGCATACGCAGATTGGGGCGATTACCGTACCTTCTTCTTCTGCTCAAATCATCGCTGATAAGTTAGTGAAATCCGGTGTGAAAGCTATTCTTAATTTTGCCCCTGTGGTTCTGAATGTTCCTCCGGAAGTTGAACTGCGAAATGTTGATCTCTCGGTAAATTTAGAGGTGCTGACCTTTAACCTTGGAGGAAAGATGGCCTGATTTGTCCGGATAGACTTTATTTTTAACGTTATTCTATGTAAAATATATAGAATAACGTTTTTTTAATAGATTGATTTGTTTGGGCTTCATACCATATACAAATAATGATCGTTTTTTGGGGGGAAGATAATGACCGGTGCTAGAATCAGTATTTACGATACTACTTTAAGAGATGGGGCCCAGGGAGAAGGAGTTCATTTCTCTGTCAAAGATAAACTACTGTACCTTCAAAGGATGATGCCTGCGGGGATCGATTATGT
>CALBJS010000282.1 GCA_937892995.1 uncultured Peptococcaceae bacterium
GGAACGCTTGAGGAATTATGGGCTTTTAATACTGAGGAGGTTGCTAGGGCTATCGCGGATTCAGTAATACCTGTGATTTCAGCAGTGGGTCATGAGATTGATTATACTATAGCAGATTTTGTAGCTGATCTCAGGGCTCCCACTCCCTCTGCCGCGGCGGAAATGGCTATTCCCGCCTTTATTGATCTGCAAACTAGCATTTTAGCTTATGAAGAAAGATTAATACAAAAAGTTAATAATATAATTACACAAAAAAGGCATAGCGTAAAAGACTTTCTGCTGGATAAAACTTTGTCTCGAACAAGTTGGCGTATAGAACAATCCAAACAGGATTTGGATATTCTGTCTATGCGTTTACAAGAAGGTATGACTGGATTTGTCTCTAAAAAGGATGGTATACTTAAGCTATTAAGTGCTAAACTTGATTTACTTAATCCTCTAAACATTTTAGGGAGAGGATATACACTCGCCTATAATTCGGAAGGCGAAGTACTGTCTTCAGTAAATCAGGTAAGAATAGGCGATAAATTATCTCTAAGACTTAGAGATGGTGTGGTAGATTGTAATGTGAGAAAGGTGAGCATAAGCGAGAATGACAATGGAGAAAAAAGATAATAAGGAAAATATAAGTTTTGAGAAGGGCATTGAGAGGCTGGAACAGATTGTAGCTGATCTTGACCAGAGCAATGTACCCTTGGAGCAAGCATTGGATCTATTCCGCGAAGGAATTGAACTCGTTAAGGATTGTAATAATCTCTTGGATTCGGCAGAAGCTAAAGTAGAAGTACTCTTAAAAGATAACGATGGTCAACTTGTCACTGAGAAACTAATAATATCTGGAGAATAGATAAAACTTATGTTCAAACAACAATATGAAGAATACCTTAGATTAGTGGAACAGTATCTTGATGATTTACCCTTCGAAAAAAACCTTATTTGTCAGAGTATGAATTATTCTTTGCTTGGAGGAGGGAAAAGGGTTAGGCCTGTTTTAGCCTTGGCTTGTGTAGAGCTTGTTGGAGGACGTCCTGAAGATTTTGTTAGAGAAGCAGCGGCTCTTGAGCTTCTTCACACCTATTCTTTAATTCATGATGATCTTCCTTCAATGGATAATGATGATTTCCGTCGTGGAAAGTTAGCTAATCATAAGGTGTTTGGGGAGGCTGCTGCAATTTTAACGGGTGATGCCTTACTTACCTATTCTTTCGAGCTTTTAGCTCAATCCTTAGCAATTCCTTCTGATAGACAATTAAGGGTAATTAGGGAAACAGCACAGGCTGCAGGCTGGCAGGGCATGATAGGCGGGCAGATTCTTGACACACTTGGAAATGGTCAAGAAAATACCCTATCAAGTATCAAACTTATTCATGAAAAAAAGACAGGGGCACTTCTTATTGCTTCGGCACGTTTGGGTGCAATTCTAGGTGGAGGTACTGAAATAGAGATAGTCAAAATATCCGAATACGCTTCCTTTTTGGGATTAGCTTTCCAGATTAAAGACGATATCTTGGATATTAGCGGTGAGAGCGAAGTGCTTGGAAAATCTCTCGGAAGTGATGAAAAACTAGCTAAAGCTACTTACACTTCTATTTTAGGGATAGAAGGAGCTAAGGACCATCTTTATAAGACAATAACATCCGCCAAGGAGATTATTGGATACTTTGGGACAAGTGCAGAGTTTTTATCCTCATTAGCAGATTATATCGCGGAACGTAATAGTTGATATTTTATGTCGTTAGTAACTTCAGTAGTTTAGTCTAAAGGTGGTCAATAATTATGAATCACTTTTCTTCGATAATGGATAATAAGATCATGTGGGTCTCCCTTGCAGCTTGGTTTCTTGCTCAGGCAGCGAAAATCCTACTTAATTTCCTATTGGAAAAAAAGTGGGATTTCAATCTCTTAGTGAGTTCCGGAGGTTTTCCCAGCTCTCACACTTCTATTGTCTGTGCTCTAGCAATAAGTATAGGAAAGGTGGAGGGCTGGAATTCCGCTTTATTTGCTATAGCAGTAGCTTTAGCAGTGATTGTAATGTATGATGCCGCGGGAGTACGAAGAGCTGCTGGAAACCACGCTAGGGTCATCAATTACTTGGTTGAATGGATGAGACAGTATCAAGCTGATCGCTTAGCGTATAATTTACAGGAAGAAAGATTAAAAGAGCTTATTGGACATACTCCTTTTGAGGTGTTTGGAGGTGCCATTTTGGGATGTGCTATAGGATTAATTTTTTAACAAAATACTTCAATAATTTAAACTAAAACCTAAATGTTACGAAAAAGTTTTAGGGGATTCTTTTTTGCTGGGAGGTAGAGAGTTTCTTTGGCTGTTAAAAAGAAAAGAAGTCTTAGATATATAATCACGGTCTTGATTGGTACCTTTATTATAGCTGTGATTTTAGGAAGCGGTACAGAAGCCATCCTAAGATTTTTTCCGTTAAGCTTGACATGGATTCTATTGATCATCGTAATATTGATTGGTATTGTATTTGATATCATCGGCATAGCCGTCACTGCCGCAGATGAAGCACCCCATCATGCCCGTGCGGCAAAAAAAGTATTTGGTGCAAGACAATCAGTATATTTGATAAAACGTGCTGATATTGTAGCGAATTTTGCTAATGACATAGTAGGAGATATTACTGGAACATTAAGTGGTGCTATGGGTGCTACGATAATTATTAGTGTTGTCAACTATTATCCGGAGTTGAATAGTTGGAAGATTGTCTTAAATATATTAATTCTAGCTTTAATTGCATCTTGCACTGTTACAGGGAAAGCTTGGGGGAAATCTCTCGCTATTAATGAAGCAAATAGGATTATTGAATTCACTGGCAGAATAGTGGCCGGTTTGGAAAA
Source organism: uncultured Peptococcaceae bacterium (assembly GCA_937892995.1). Classification (GTDB taxonomy): domain Bacteria; phylum Bacillota; class Desulfitobacteriia; order Desulfitobacteriales; family Syntrophobotulaceae; genus CALBJS01. The sequence continues at coordinate 2,859 of CALBJS010000282.1, forward strand.
ATTCACAGGTTTACATCTTACTCAAGCACCTAAAAGAGGAGGAAAATGATTTGCGGTTTCTCAATATTATAGATTCTCCTACTGACTTAAGAAAATTAAGCTATAATGACCTTGCGGAATTAGCAGAAGAAATTCGCCAGGAGATGATCGATGTTGTCTCTAAAAACGGAGGTCATTTAGCACCGAATTTAGGGGTAGTAGAACTTACTATAGCTCTTCATAAAGTTTTTGATACTCCAAAGGACAAAATAATCTGGGATGTCGGACATCAGACTTATATTCATAAACTATTGACCAGCCGCAAGGATAAATTTAAAACTATTCGTCAGTTTCAAGGATTAGCGGGTTTCCCTAAAAGAGAAGAAAGCGTCCATGATTGTTTTAATACCGGCCACTCCAGTACCTCTATTTCTGCCGCTTTAGGGTTTGCTAAAGCTAGAGATATAAACCAAGATAATTATCATGTTGTCGCAGTTATCGGTGATGGTGCTATGAGCGGAGGTATGGCTTATGAAGCTTTAAACCATGCTGGAAATAGTGATAGTAACTTGATCGTAGTACTTAATGACAATGAAATGTTTATCTCGCATAATGTAGGGGCAATGTCATCTTATCTTAATAAAATTAGAACTGCTCCTCTTTATGATAAAAAGAAGAAAGATTTAGAAAAATTTCTCAGAAATATCCCCGGGATAGGATCTTCCGTGGTAAAAGCTGCCGGTAAGGCTAAGGACGGGATTAAATATTTTTTAGTACCGGGTTTACTATTCGAAGAACTTGGTCTTACTTATCTCGGTCCGATAGATGGGCATGATATTCCTGCACTTGAAATGGTTCTTAATCAAGCAAAACTTAAAAAGGGACCAGTTTTGGTGCATGTAGTAACCTGTAAAGGTAAAGGCTATGAACCGGCTAAGAAAAACCCGGATATTTTTCATGGGGTTGGACCATTTAGCAAAGAAACAGGAGAAATAATCAGAAAGGAAGCTCCTCCGACCTACACTCAAATTTTCGGTAAGACTGTCTGTGAATTAGCCCAAAGGGATGATAGTATAGTAGCTGTCACCGCCGCAATGGGTAATGGAACGGGGTTGAATGGATTCGGCAAACTTTTTCCTAAGAGATTTTTTGATGTGGGTATAGCTGAGCAACATGCGGTAACCTTTGCGGCGGCCTTAGCATTGGCAGGTTTAAAGCCGGTAGTTTCAATGTACTCAACTTTTTATCAGAGAGCCTATGATCAAGTGTTGCATGATATTTGTTTGCAAAACGCTAAGGTTGTCCTTGCCGTAGACAGGGCAGGGATAGTTGGAGAAGATGGACCTACTCATCATGGTATCTTTGACATTTCTTTCTTCAGAGCAATCCCTAACCTTACATTAATGGCTCCCAAAGATGAAAATGAGCTAAGACATATGATTTACTCAGCTTTTACTTTTGAAAATCCTGTAGCAATTCGTTATCCAAGGTCAACTGGTTTTGGAGTTAATATAGATGCCGATTTTTCGCTTATACCCCAAGGAAAAGCTGAGCTACTGAAGGATGGAGAAGATCTTACTCTTATTGGGTTTGGACCCGTTGTCTATATGTGTTTGGAAGCGGCCAAAGAACTTGAACTAAAAGGGATTCAAGCCGGTGTTATTAACTTAAGGTTTATCAATCCTCTAGATAATGAAATGATCTTAAGTCAGGCTAAGAAAACTGAGAATATAGTAACAGTTGAGGACCACATTCTTGCTGGAGGAATGGGGAGTGCCATATTGGAGTTTTTAAAGGCTGAAGGGGTTAACGATATTGCCGTAGAACGGCTCGGTTATAATAACTATGTTGAACATGGCTCTATTCCCCTTCTTCATAAGGCTTATGGTATCGATCCCAAGCAAATTATTGAGGTCTCTGAAAAGTTAGTAAGGAAAAAACGAGAGAAGGTTCGTTAAGTGGCCAAGGAAAAAACTAGATTAGATACCCTCCTGGTTCAAAAAGGTTTGGTAAATAGTAGAGAAAAAGCCAAATCCTTAATTATGGCTGGTAAGGTGTTTAGTGACAATCTCCGTCTTGATAAACCAGGAATGATGATAAATGATAATCAAAGCCTAACGATCAAAGGTGAGGTTCATCCTTTTGTATCTCGTGGAGGTTTAAAGTTAGCGAAAGCTATTGAAGTATTTAAAGTGGATTTAAAAGATAAGATAATAGCTGATATTGGGGCCTCTACCGGGGGATTTACGGATTGTGCACTCCAGAACGGTGCATTGCAGGTTTATGCTATTGATGTAGGCTATGGACAGTTAGACTGGAAACTTCGTAATGATAAGAGAGTAAAATGTTTCGAAAGAACAAATGCTCGTTATCTAAATCAGGATAGTCTTCCTAGGAAAGTAGATATGGTAGTTTGTGATGTATCATTTATTTCCTTAACGAAGATATTTCCTGCGATGCTCTTAATTCTAAAAGAGGATGGTCAAGTTTTGGCCCTAATTAAACCTCAGTTCGAGGCCGGGCCGGAGAACGTCGGCAAAAATGGGGTAGTTAGAGACCCCGAAGTACATAAAATGGTTTTAGAAAATATTTTAGGGGAAGCAGTACGACTTGGTTTTGTAATTAGGGGTCTTGATTTTTCTCCTATTCGTGGTCCCGAGGGAAATATAGAATTTTTAGCCTGGCTGGCTAAAAAAGATACCGAAAAGGTAAACAGCTTTGATTGGATTCAGAAGATCTCTGCTTTGGTTCAGCAAGCTAAGCTTGGAACGGAGTGAAAAAGATGAACAATAAGATGGGTTTGTGGGTTAATCGTTCTAAAATTGATTCGGAAAGCCTTATACCTCAATTAATCTATTGGTTCAATCGCCTGGGCTGGGATACTATTCTGGAATGGGATAAAGAAAAAACTCAAGATGTCGATTTTGTTCTTTCCTTAGGGGGAGATGGAACAGTATTAGAAGCAGCACGTGAAGCTGCCCCATACAATATTCCAGTCTTAGGAGTAAATTATGGTCGTCTTGGTTTTTTATGTGAAGTGGAACGAGGCGAAATCTATTTTGCTTTAAAAAAGGTTTTACGAAAGGAATATTCTGTCGAAGAAAGACTAATGATGATTGCATCTTTTACCGGATCAGAAGAAAAGCAACAGTATACGGTTTTAAATGACGTGGTTTTCCTTCGCGAAAGTACGGAAACCCTAGTTACTTTACAGGTGAAATTATCGGGTGAGCCAATTGCTAGCCCTCCTTCCGATGGTTTAATCATCGCTACCCCTACAGGATCTACCGCCTATTCGCTTTCCGCCGGTGGGCCGGTGGTTAGCCCGGAGGTCGAGGCTATGATTATTACCCCTTTGGCGGCACATGCCCTTTCTTCTAGACCAATGGTGGTTTCTCATAATGAGAAAATTGATGTTATCCTGACCAGGGGAAACTCCTGCCGGGTTACTTTTGACGGAAAACATACTATTATTCTGAATTCCGGAGAGGCTGTTCGTATCGTTACCTCACCTCTTAAGGCTAAATTTATCCGCCTTGGGGGCCGTAGTTTTCCTAAAGTAGTAAGGGAAAAGTTAAGGGATCGTTGGCATGAATAAAAGAGTCAAAAATAGAGGAATTCAAGATATAAACATCCTTGTAAGGGATTATTTAGAGAAAGTTATCAAGAAAGGCGATCTTGTAGTTGATGCCACAGGGATACTTTGTTTTTAGCCCGGTGTGTTGGAGTTGAAGGTAAGGTCTTTGCTTTTGATATTCAAGAAGAAGCTATCAAAGTGACTCGTGGATTACTTATAGAGCAAAAAATGTTTGATAGAGTAAAATTATTGCATGAAAGTCATAGTAAAATAGCTAGTTATATATCTGGAGGGGTAAAGGCAGTTATTTTTAATCTTGGATATTTGCCGGGTAGTGATAAAAAAATTACCACCCAAGCGGATATAACAGTTCAAGCAGTTGCTCAAGCATTGAATTTGCTGTTGGAAAAAGGGATAATTGCAATTACAGTCTATCGCGGTCATGATGGTGGGCCGGAAGAATCCCTGGCCTTAATCAACTTCCTATCTGGACTTTCTAAAAAGGATTTTAGTGTCCTTCAGGGAATATACCTTAATCAAGGAGAATTTTCTCCTTACTGGATAATGATTCAAAAAATAGGGGGGGATAATGGATGAAAACCCGCCGACAGAAAAAAATCCAGGAATTGATCACTATTGAAATAATTAGAACTCAGGAAGAATTAGCTCAAAGGCTTCAGGAGGAAGGTTTTAATGTTACTCAAGCGACTATTTCCAGAGATATCAAGGAGATGGGGCTGATAAAAATTTTGGGATTGGATGAGGACTATCGTTATGCTCTCCAGGGCAAAATCAGTCCTGTTAGTTATCAGGATAGATTAAAAAGGATGTGGAAGGAAGTTGTCGTTTCCTTTGACAGCTGTGAGAATATTATAGTAATCAAGACCATTCCAGGTAATGCACAGGCCTTGGCTTCACTCCTGGATAATGCTGGTTGGAAGGAAGTTATTGGTACTGTGGCGGGAGATGATACTATCTTCCTTCTTGTAAAACCCAAGACTGAGGTTGCTGCGATTCTTCTAAGGCTTGTGGAACTAGCTTGACGGTCACGGATGCCATAGGGCCGCCGATGCCATAGACGACGGTACAGGATGTGCCTAGTTTTCAGCCATGCCAGGTATGACTAAAATGGCTGATGCATAAATGGTTGATGCATAAACGGTTGATGTCAGGGGCGGCGAAGGAGGGAATAATATATGTTGGTAGAATTACGCATTAAGGATTTTGGCTTAATGGAAGATGTACATCTAGTTTTGGATAGAGAATTTACGGTTTTCACTGGGGAAACCGGTGCTGGAAAATCAATGCTTATTGACGCTTTAGGAATTCTTCTAGGTGGAAGAGCAAGTAACGTTTTAATTCGTCACGGCAAGGATAAAGCTTGTGTTGAAGGAATCTTTTCCAACCTACCATCCAATATAATAAATTTTTTACAAGAAGAAGGATATCCTTTAGAAGATGAAATGTTATTTCTTTACCGTGAAATAAATGATTCCGGCAGAAATCTCTGCAGAGTTCAAGGCAGGACCATACCTTTATCCCTTTATCGTACTTTTTGTGAGGGTCTAGTTGATATTCATGGCCAGATGGAACATCAATCCCTATTAGTTGCTAATACTCACAGGGAATTGTTGGATAGATTTGGCGGAGATGAACATTTGAAATTATTGGGTATGGTAAGAGAAGCGGCCTTTAAGTACAGAAACGTAATGGCTAGGGAACGAGAACTTCTTCGCTCGGAAAGGGATAGGGAGAGAAGAGAAGAAATTCTGCGTTATCAGATTGAAGAGATCGAAAAGATTTCACCTCTCCCTGGTGAAGAAAACACTTTGGAAATAGAAAAGAAGTTTCTTCAAAATGCAGAAAAAATAGTAAATCTCGTGAATGAAGCATATGAGGAGTTATATAATGGGGCTGAGGGTATGTCTAATATGTCAGCCTTTGATCTTATCGGAGCTGCTACTAGGAATATGGAAGAACTGAGTGATCTCGATCCCGAAAGTGAATCTCTCAATAAAGAACTTGAAGATATTTACTATACCCTGGAAGATTTTATTGACAAATTAAGAACTTATAAGGATAATCTTGAATTTCAACCTGGAAGGTTGGATCAAATAGAGGCTCGTCTGGTAGAACTTCATAAATTAAAAAAATACGCTTATGATGTAGATGCAGTCCTGAACAAAAAGATGGAGATGGAAAAGGAACTTGAGGAAATAACTCATCTTCAAGAGGAAAAAGAGAATACCAAGCGTGAGAAAAAAGAGGCTCTTAGTATTTATAATAACCTGGCTGAAGAATTGAGCCTTAAACGTGGGATTCATGCCGATAGGATTGAAAAGAGCATCGCAGCAGAATTGCTGGATTTAGGTTTAAAAGATGCTAGGATAGAAATCATTTTCACCCCGATTACTGAGCCTTCCTCCGATGGAGCGGAGCAAATAGAATTTTATTTTTCAGCTAATGTTGGTGAGCCACCTAAGCCTTTAGCAAAAGTTGTATCTGGCGGTGAAATGGCTAGATTGATGTTAGCTTTTAAAAGTTTGCTTTCTAAGGTTGAAACCGTTGATACTTTTATCTTTGATGAAGTTGATAGCGGAGTCGGCGGGAGGACTATAGTCAAAGTTGCTGAAAAACTTGAGCGAATAGCTAAAAACAAACAGGTTTTATGCATCACACACTCCGCACAGGTTGCTTCCCTCGCTGATAAACACTTCGGTATTAGCAAGGTAGTCATCGGAGAAAGAACCCTCACCCAAGTCCGGATTCTTGAAGAAAAGGAAAGGGTGCGAGAACTCGCGAGGATGCTTGGAGGCGAAAATATGGCCTTGGGTTTGGCTGAGGAACTCTGGCGTCAAGCTAAGAATTAGAATAAAATAATATGATTATCGAAAAAAATAATCAAGAAAACATAACCAAAAAACTCGTATTTAAATAAAATGCATCCCTAAAAATGCATAATGATGCGGGTTTTTTATTTTCACCAAATTTTAAGAAATCCTAGAAAACATTTCACAGGATGAAACAGTACACTTATGGAGAAGTTATTAATACAATAAAATCTTAAAAAATTTTATTGAACCCTGCAGAGTAAGCATCAAGTTTTTAATGATGAGGAGGTTGGAAAGCTGGAGGGAAAAACGTGATAAAAAAGCAATCATTAAAGATTTTGCTAATTGGGTTTCTTTTTATTATTACCTTTAGTATTCAACAATCTTCAGATAATAATTTTAAAAGTCGGCAATTCTTAAAAAATGGATATTTACCTGGGGATTCAAAACTAAATAATTTCTATCCTGTATATAATTTTCTCGGTTTGTTTTCTCTTGAAAATAAAGAAGTTAATAAACCGAATTTAGAAATTATTCCAGGGGGACATTCTA
>CALBJS010000283.1 GCA_937892995.1 uncultured Peptococcaceae bacterium
CCTACACCTTTAGGCCCATAGATCTTATGACTGGAAATCGTAAGGAGATCAACATTTATCTTGTTGACATCAATTGGTACTTTTCCCAGGGACTGAACGGCATCAACATGAAAAAGTATCCCTTTCTCCTTAGCAAGCTTACCGATCTCTTCAATGGGTTGAATAGAACCCACCTCATTATTAGCATGCATAATACTAATAAGTATGGTATCCGGACGAATCGCCTTGCTAACATCGTCCACTCTGACGATACCCTCTGCATCAACGGGCAAGATAGTAATCTCATAACCGGCTTTGGCTAGAAATTTGAAGGTATCTAAGACTGCATGATGCTCAATAGCTGAAGTGATCAGATGTTTTCCTTTATTGGCCCTAGACTTGGCTACTCCCTGGATAGCCAGATTATCTGCTTCAGTTCCACCACTGGTAAAAATTATCTCACTAATATTTGCCCCGATGAAGGATGCTACTTGAGTCCTTGCCTCTTCTAAAGCCTTCTTGACTTGACGACCATAGAAGTGCACACTGGAAGGATTCCCGTAATACTCTAGAAAATATTTCAACATCAATTCTGCTACCTGTGGATCCACTGGAGTTGTTGCACTATGATCAAGATAGATGCGCTTCATAATAATCCTCCGTTTCGCTACACCACTTAAGCTTTCTCATCAAAAATGTTCAATCTTTCTACTTCTTCTTTCTCAACACCTTCTAACAGATCGGCTAAGGTGATAGAGTCAACCACATCATTTATGGAATCCCTTACCTTTACCCATACTTCACGTGTGACACAGAAATTGGTCTTTTCACAACAATCTTCTCCTGATTTTTGGTCTGTGCATTCCACTGGGGCAATAGGACCTTCCAAAATTCTAATAACATCTCCAATTAAGATATCTTCCGGTTTTTTGGCTAGAAGATATCCCCCCTGGGAACCCCTGATACTTTTTACCATTCCAGCCTTCCGTAAATCAGGAACAAGTTGCTCTAAGTAACGCTCCGATAATTTTTGCCTGTCTGCCACACTTTTAAGGGAAACAGGTCCTTCGGTAAGGTGCTGGGCGAGATCAACCATAATTTGGACTCCGTACCTTCCTCTGGTAGAAAACCTCACTAATTATCACCTCTTGCTCCACCAGAATATAAACAAAGAAATAAATAACATCTATATCCTACTAAACCAATCGGAATTTGTCAATAACTTTATTTTTGATATAAATCTCTGAAATACTGTTATAATATATTGAATATATTCCCTCTAATTTTATGATTTATCCCGGAATACTGATCTTAAATATACTAATTACATGAAAGGAAGCCTAAAATGAATTTATTCTCCGCGACTTTTGATTCCGGAAAAATGACCCCCCTTGCTGATAGAATGCGCCCCAACACCCTTGAAGAATTCATCGGACAGCAAGAGATTCTTGGACCTGGTAAATTACTCCGACGGGCCATTGAAGCGGACAGGATCACTTCTATCATTCTATATGGACCACCTGGCACAGGTAAAACATCACTTGCTCAGATTATTGCCAATAGTACTACCTCTCACTTTATACGGATTAATGCTGTCTCTTCCGGTGTCAAAGAGATTAGGGCAATAATCGAAAAAGCAGAGGAACGACTTCATTTCTATCATAAGAAAACCCTAGTTTTCTGTGATGAAGTTCATCGCTTTAATAAAGGCCAACAAGATGTCCTGCTTCCGGTTATCGAACAAGGAATCATTACTTTTATAGGAGCTACGACGGAGAATCCCTACTTCGAACTCAATTCCGCTCTCTTAAGCAGATCGACGATTTTTAGACTTAACCCTTTGTCAGACCCGGATATCCGTCTCGGGATAGAAAAAGCCCTAATCGATAAAGAACAGGGACTTGGTAATTATAAAATTGAAATCTCCCCCGAAGCTTTACAACACTGGGTTGATTTTGCCTCCGGTGATCTACGTAGAGCATTGAATGCCCTGGAGATAGCAGTTCTGACCACAGTACCCAAAAATGGTATTCGGAAAATAGATCTAGAGATTGCTAAGGAATCTATCCAAGAACGGCATTTTCGTTTCGATGAAGACGGAGATAATCACTACGATATCATCTCGGCCCTGATCAAGAGTATGAGGGGTTCGGATCCGGATGCTTCCCTCTATTGGCTCGCGGTACTTCTAGAGTCTGGTGAAGATCCTCGTTTTATTATAAGAAGGATTATTGTTCACGCTTCAGAAGATGTTGGTCTAGCTGATCCGACTGTGATGCTCCAGGCCCATGCTGCAGCCAATGCCTTAGAGTGGATTGGGATGCCTGAAGCTAGGATTCCTATGGCCCAAGCGGTCTTAGCCATAGCCACTGCACCTAAGAGTAATTCCGTAATAACGGCAATCAATAAGGCCATAGAGCATGTCAAAAATAATAACGTCGGACAGGTACCTGCCCACCTCCGCGATTCTCATTACTCTGGAGCCCAAAAATTCGGCAATGGTTTCGGGTATCTCTATCCTCATTCTTACCCAGGGAACTGGGTTGAACAGAACTATTTGCCTGATGAGGCCAAGGGGGTAAAGTTTTACGAACCTTTTGGCCATGGACTGGATTTAAATCGAGGTAATTCCCCCAACAAGAACAAAAATAAATGATTTTGGAATAGGGCAATAACTAATCCAAAATCATTCGTTGCCTATAATGTTATCGCTAAACTCAATACTGCTCGACTACTCGGAATTAAAGAAAATCCGAAAAATGCTTAGCTAATAATTAGCTAAAAGTTCCTTGCTTTATCTTGAGCAACCTTAATAGCCTTAGCCATTTCTCTTTCAACATCTACCCCGACTATATCCAATTTCTCTGCCGCAATCGTCGTAAAATCAACAATTCCCAAGAAGCTAAAGAGCCCACGTAAATATTTATCGCCCATTTCGTAAGCACTTGCCGGATCCTCAGAATATAAGCCACCCCTTGTAACGATATGAACTGCTTTCTTCCCCTGACAAAGCCCCACCGGACCGTGTTCAGTATAATCAAAAGTGATTCCTACCGCCATGATATAGTCAAGATAACATTTGAGGATAGCTGGAAAGCTTAAATTCCACATCGGGGCTGCAATGACAATCTTATCGCAAGACTTAAACTCAAAAGCATATTTATAGATGGAATGTCGTAAAGCACTATCATCTTTGGGACTGAACCTAGATCGGAGTTCTTCTTCCGTAATCGGTTTTACTCCTTCGGCATATAAATCATAAGTGATGATCTTATCGCCTGGACACTTCTCCCGATAGGTATTAATAAAGCTCTCTGAGATTTGATACGTTCTTGATTCACTTTCCGGCTTGGGGTTTGCTTTAATATAAAGCAGTATAGCCATAATGACACCTCCCGCTATTTAAATTTTACTGATGTATTATGACACATTAAGGATATAATTAAATTAGAGTATCTTATTACATATTATCCACAACATTAGATAATATATAAAATTCTTTTTGCCCTAACTCGGGAATTTTACTTTAAGACAGACAGATAAAATGATATCTTCTTAATAATAAATTTCTTATTAGCCAATTAAGGCTTGGTATTCAATTTTTTCTGCAAATTTTCTAATTCATCCTTAATTAAGGGGTCCAAGGAATCTTCTATTTTAGGGCCTTCTAAATCCGCCATACTCGCCAAGCTTTCTACGAAAGAATCCCGTAAGCCCTGGTTTATCTCCACCAGTTGGTAATCTTCAGTGATTCCGACTAAAAGATTGTCTCGGGTGCTAAGAAGGTTTTTAGATACTAGTTTCCTATTCTGTTTTAAGGCTTGCCGCGGTTTAAAGAATTTATTCTTCTTAGATTTCTCCGTATCTTCCACAATACTTTTTGTAAGGAATACTTTTTGATCATCTAAAGCAGCTTCTAACAATTCTAACTCTTCCATGATCTTTGTTACCCATTTTTGTACGAATTGAGGTTTTTTAGTGACCACAAATACTTCCTGAATAGACCCACCTTTTTTTAAAAGAAGTTTACAACCTGTGGGAGTTTCATATTGATACGTAATTCCTCGCTCCTTAGAACGAGTTACGTCAATAACCCCTGGGATGATGTCCGTTACTTCCCTATTTTTGCTCAGATCTTCGAGCCAGTCCAGGGCTCCTTTTATAATACTATGTTCTCTTTTAATCTTATTACGGCGAAATTTCATTTTTTTCCCCAAACTAATTCAAAGATTGAAAAATACCTGATAAATACTAACAACAACTATTCTAGAAAAACAAGTGTTGTACATCGTAGAATCCATCTTCAATCGTCATTAACCCCATGGAAAAATGAGGTTGCCCTCTCCTTTCAGTCGGTGAACCCGGATTGAACATCATAATTCCATTCAGGAAAGTCTTATAGGGAATATGGCTATGGCCGAAGATAATCATATCGACCTCGTCTTCGAGAAAAGTGTTTAAAGCTCTCAGGGGTGTATTATTTCCTTTGCCTAGGTAGCCATGAGTAATACCTATTTTTAAATTTCCTAACTGGATGATGGTCTTCGCGGGTAGATCTTCTACCCACCAATCACAATTACCCTTAACTGCGATTACCGGCGCAAGTAATCCTAATTCCTCTAATACACTTTCAGTAACTATATCCCCGGCATGGAGAATAGTATCTACATCGACTAAGGCCTCCCATACAAATCGAGGAATTATCCGACCTTTTCGGATATGTGTATCTGATAGGATTCCAACTTTCATTTTTTCTCCTAAATAAGTAGATTTATTTGTGTTTACACTTATAGTAATATAACTCCTCTCTTTTTGCCAACAAACATTTCTACATAATAAATATATTTTTCGGAAAAATAAACAGGGATGAATTAATCCCTGTTTTAGTTTCTATCGATATTGATATTTGATAGATTTACGAATTTCGTTGGCAACCCTCCATGTTTCTTGGAGATGAGGTGTTAAGAGTTCAATCTTACCACTTATCCTGTCTACCAAGATATCAGGTGTTTCATCAATGTCTATACCCCTATTGGAATGCCTAATATCTATAGCTATCTTCTCATCATTATATACTGGAGGAACAAAATAATTAAGTACCTCTTCAGTCGCATCTATCAACTCTTCAACTTGACCATCGGAGTAACCTTCACGTAAAAGGATTTCTTTTACCTGAGACAACGAATGGTCTAGTGTAAGTAACATTTGAGCTCTTCGTACTAGCTCAGGATCAAAATCCATTTTCCCACCTCTTTTCTAAAAACTTTTCCATATACCCTACTATCATTTTCCCCTAACAAAATCAACAAATACTACTATATTTTTAACTTACTTGGAGTTCTTGCCCATATAAACTTCCTCAAATGATTAAAACCACGTTTAAACCCGAATACCATAATATTAATACCTTAATATATTCGTTTTTTAACAGGAGGTAACCATGCTTAAATTTCTCTCGATACCGGCAGTATTGGCTGCCCTATCAGGTGCCGCCATGGCTTTTCAAGGAACAGTAAACTCCCAATTAGCTCAAAAAACTTCTTTACTTTCCTCCACCCTTACCGTACATATTATCGGAACATTAGCTGCAGCTTTTACAATTATTATCTGGAAAACGCCTATCTTTGCACATAAATGGATGCAAATACCTTGGTATTTATATATTGGGGGACTTTTAAGCGTAGCCATAGTAGCTTTAGTCGCCTTATCCATTTCTAAAATCGGGGTCTGTAATGCCACGACCGCTATCATCGTTGGACAAGTCGGTATTGCTGTCCTTATAGATCATTTTGGTTTGCTTGGGGTGCAAAGAATTGCTTGGAACCCTTGGCAGATTTTGGGCCTTGCTTTATTTGCTGTTGGGGCGAAGCTTCTTTTTAGATGAAATAAGATACCTATGCTTTATATTTTTCCTGATCTCGTATTTATTTGATTTAAGTTATTCAGTATCCCATAGACTTCATCACTGACAATATACTTATGAATCTTGCCGTTAGCAGCAAGGAGCATAATGTTCTTAACTTCAGCTTTCCTATCTCCATCGATCAACCTCAAGATAAACGCATAACTTTCCGTGGATAATGATAGCTGTTTGAATTCGTTTTCGCCTACGAATATTGCCCAATAACCATCTGATATTTCGGTATCACCAGTGTATAGAGAGTCATAAACACCGGGTAACTGATACTCATTATTAGGAATAGTAAGGTCAATATTAGAAGATGGTAAAATAATCTCGCCGACCTCTTCTATATCTTCCGTCGGAACAGCAAGTCGATCATAGACATTATGAAAAAAGTCCGGAAATAGTAAATATCCCACAATTCCGACTACAAATATCCATAAAGCCAAGGCCTGAATATCTCCCCAGATATCATTTTTCGGAGGACGTCCCCATGCATTACGCATTATATCACCCCCTGAAAATATACGTAACATTGTCTTGGAATATGATGTCCTGTTGCATCTTCTAAAGTTTCCCTCTAAAATTTAGTTAGAGGTGAGTTTTTAAATGGACCTACTCAAAAAAAAGCTTAGTCTATTACCTGATAGCCCCGGCGTGTATCTAATGAAAAATGCTACTGGCAATGTTATTTATGTGGGAAAAGCAAAGGTTCTAAAAAATAGAGTTCGTTCCTATTTCACAGGTTCACATGATCAGAAAACTCAAAAACTTATTAGTGAAATAGTGGACTTTGAATATATCCTTACTTCCTCTGAAGTTGAGGCCTTACTATTAGAATGCAACTTCATAAAAAAATACAACCCCCATTATAATATTATGCTGAGGGACGATAAATCTTACCCTTATATTCTAATTACATCGGAAAAGCATCCACGGATTATCATGACACGTAAAGTAACTAAAAAGATGGGCAAATACTTCGGTCCTTATCCTAATGCTACAGCAGCAAAGGAGACAGCCCGTCTACTTAATCGTCTTCTGCCTTTACGCAAATGTAAGCGAATTCCTAACAAACCCTGTCTTTACTACCATATTGGACAATGTTTAGGTCCCTGCATTAGTGAGATAAAACCTCATGAATATGAAGATATCTTAGATAAAGCCAGTATCTTCCTGCACGGAAATCAGAAGAGTATTATCTGTTGGCTAGAAAAAAGGATGCAAGCTGCAGCCGAATCTTTACAGTTTGAAGCTGCCCGAGAATACCGTGATCTGATCACCGATCTACAGAAGATCAATGAAAAACAAAACATTGCTCTGAATGATTTCAAGAATAGGGATATTGTAGCCTATGCTACTAACGAAGAATTTATTAGTATTCAGATCTTTTGTTTTCGTCAAGGCAACCTAATTACCCGTGACGGCTTTATCTTTCCCTATTATTCAGAACCGGAAGAATCTTTTATCACTTTCCTCGTTCAATATTATTCTAATAATGTTGCTATTCCGGATGAAATCTGTATCCCCGAACTAGATTCAACTTCAGTCTTAAATCTACTTCCCCTGACCATTCCTAAAAGAGGAAAGGTTCGACAACTAATAAACCTCGCTAAATCAAATGCTAAAACCATTCTAGAAGAAAAAATAAAACTAGAAAGCGAAAAAATCGAGGAGGCAAAAAAGACTTTAGTTAGCTTAGCTGAAATCTTAAATATCCCCCAAGTCCAAATAATTGAAGCCTTTGATATTTCTAACCTCTCCGGTACAAACGTTGTCGGTGGAATGATTCAATTCGAAGACGGAAGGCCTTCCCGCTCTAACTATCGAAAATTTAATATTCAACCTACGGCTAATATTAATGACGATACAGCATATCTTAAACATATTATTTCCCGAAGGTATTCTCGCTTGCTTAAGGAAAATGCACCCCTCCCTGATCTAATCCTTGTAGATGGTGGCAAGGGGCAAGTCAAAGCGGCAATAGCAAGCTTGAGAAAGCTAGGAATAAGAGTCCCAGTTGCTGGAATGGTTAAAAATGACCGTCATGAAACCCGAAGTTTAATAAATCAAGCTGGTCAAGAGTTATCCCTTAATTCCAGACCCGAAGTCTTCCGTTTTATCCAATTGATTCAAGAAGAAGTTCACCGTTTTGCTATTACTTTTCATAGGCAGCAGAGGATAAAGAGTATGACATCTTCAGAATTAGATGGGATATTCGGTATTGGGGCTAAACGCAAGAGGCTACTTTTTAGGCATTTTCAATCTCTGGAAAATATCAAAGGTGCTTCTATCGAAGAATTAATAAATGCCGGGTTGCCTTCTAAGATTGCCCAAGAAGTATTTAGTTACTTTCGAAACCAGCATAGTTAATTTTTATCGGTATTTTTGTCAATTCTTGTTATTGACAACGTGACCAAAGATGTATATCTTGAGTTTTGCAGTACGTATGTTCTTTTTAAGCCTTGAATCCACTATCTAT
>CALBJS010000284.1 GCA_937892995.1 uncultured Peptococcaceae bacterium
GTTTAAATACTGAGGTTCTTGCTTTGGAGAATAAAGCCGGTAGGGTTACCGGGGAGGCAGTCATCGTCGGAGGCGGTCTGGTGGGGCTTCAATCAGCCAGAGCCTTAGATGCCCGGGGGATGAAAGTAACCGTAATAGAAAAGATGGAAAGGCTGATGCCTTTACAGTTGGATGCGGTTGCCTCAGATATTCTTCTTCAAGCAACAGAAAGACAAGGTATTGATGTCTGTTTAAATACTGAGGTTCTTGCTTTGGAGAATAAAGCCGGTAGGGTTACCGGGGTTTGTATCAGGGAAAGGATAATTCCTGCTGATCTGGTCCTCGTGACCATCGGGGTTAAACCGAATCTGGAAATGACCACTGAAACAGCCTTGGAGCGGGATAGGGGCCTCTTAACAAATGAATATATGCAAACTAATATTTCTGGGATCTATGCAGCCGGAGATGTGGTTCAGAGTTTTTGTCAACTTAGCGGGAAAAAAGTGATGAGGGCTCTTTGGTTGTCTGCAGTACAACAGGGGAAGGTAGCCGGAGCTAATATGGCGGGACGGGAAGAACGTTATGCCGGGACTATAGCCTTAAACTCCATTCAGTTATTTGGATTATCAATCATTTCTCAAGGACAGATCGAAGCCATCAATGGAATAGAAGGGAAAATTTTAAAGTATTCCAATTCAGGCCTTTACCAAAAGATCTTTTATCAAAAAGGAAAGCTGGAAGGGTTCATACTTGTTGGAGACGTACAACAAGCAGGAGTACTTCACCATAAACTGGGGCAACCCCTCTATACGGGCTATTGGGGCAAAGTTCGGGTCTTAGAGGAAGATGAAATACTAGCCTAAAAACTAAAATAAAATAATTCAGATTGACTGCTCGAAGTATTTTACAAAAAATGGGAATGAGGTATAATAAGATATATCAGAATATTCTGTTAAGAGGGATTTAAAGGGAGCGGAGATTATGGGCCTAAAAACGAAAGCGGCTTTACTCGAAGCAGCCTATAACATTTATTTAGTAGATAGAGAATTGGAGTGTGGTGAAGATGAGGTGATAGTGAAAAATCACCTTATCGGTATATGTGGTTCGGATAAAACTTTTTATCGTGGTCAGTTGCCACCGAAAACTGCAGAATTTCGTCAGGAACCAAAATTCCCCTTTTATTTGGGTCACGAAAGTGGAGGAATTGTAGTAGAAGCCGGTTCCAAAGTTAGAGAATATAAAGTAGGGGACAAGGTTATAGCTTTTGGTTGGAATAATAACTTGGCAGAGTACTTTAAAGCAAAGGTTTGGGAGCTGCAGCCTGTACCTGAAGGTTTAGATATGGATTTAGCCAGTCTTGGGGAGCCCATCGCCTGTGCCATGTATTCCGGTCTTAATTCGGGAGTGCAGTTAGGCGATAAGGTTGTCGTAATGGGTGGGGGTTTTGCCGGACAGATCATTGCTCAGGTTGCTCGGCTAAAGGGTGCTGCTCAAGTTATTGTAGTGGACGTTTTAGACGGAAAATTAGAATTGGCTAAGAAGCTGGGAGCAACTGTTGTCATTAATCCCCGCAAGGAAAATGCTTTAGAATTAATTATCGATTTAACAAAGGGTCTTGGTGCGGATGTAGTAGTGGAAGCAGCTGGAAGTCAGGAGTCTATCAACATGTGTACCCAAATGATTAAGCATAATGGAAAGTTTGTTTGGTATAGCTGGATTACCCAACCTGTAACCCTGGATATTAGCCGCTGGCATGATGATGGGCTGGAATTTATCAATACCTGCTTGGTACACCATAGTTGGAGAGAGAGGTATGTGTGGACTCCAGACGCTTTAAAGCCGGTAATTATGGAGATGGTCGATATAAAAACACTAATTACCAATGAGTTTCCGTTAGCCGGCATTAAAGAAGCTTTTGAACTTGTGGATAAGGATGATACGGCAATTAAGGTTATCCTGCGCCCCTAAAATAATTTACTTTGTGTTTTTCAGATGCCTAAGTCGGTCACTCCTTAATTTTTAATAGGAACGGCTAATCAATGTTTCAATATTGTAACGAAGATTTGCCGAGAAACATTCAAAGTGTTTCAATTATAAAATACAATTTTAGAATATATAGATTATTCACTGAAAAAATATCAAATATAAAAATTTATTCTAAAAAAATAGGCTAGGTTCAGGTTATAGGAATATTAAAATCATACTTTAGCTTGATGTACAATAAGTTGTTTCTAGGTTGGCATTGAAATTGCTTAATTTTATTAAAGGGCATTTAAGACAATTTTTAAAAGAAAAGCTATTACTCTTTTTAAAATCAGTTTTGATTGACTTAACAATATGTTTATTGGAGGTGATAAAAGAGAAGATACGCTGTGACATTATTAGTTTAAGTTAAGATTCTAAGGGAAAATGAGAGGGGAGAGTTTTTGATGAAGAAGAATGGCTTTTTAACCGTATTACTTGTTTTGGTACTCAGTGTTACCTTGATTGGATGCGGATCGACTCCGGCAGCTACATCTAAGGATGACCCCAAGGATACATCTGGAGAAAAACTTGTTTTAAAACTTTCCAGCACATCCAGTAGAGGTGGAGCATTATATGAAAGTGGAGCGAAATTTAAAGAACTCGTTGAAGAACGATCTAAGGGAATGATTGAGGTTCAATTGTTTGCCGATGGACAGTTGGCCAAAGATCTGGATGCTATTGATGCTCATAAGACCGGTGCAATCGAAATGTCACTTCCATCAACCTGTATGGCCCAAATAGATCCAAAATTTGGTGTTTTTGATATTCCATTTTTATTTAAGAACCATGCTGCAGTTCAACTGTTCTCCGAAGGGGATATCTGGAAGAAAGAATTAAAACCTTTATTTGAAGCAAATGGCCTTATTGGGGTAGCAATGGTGGAAAATGGCTTCCGTCATATCACCAATAATAAACGTCCGATTAACGTACCGGAAGATCTAAAAGGGATTAAACTACGTGTACCTCAAAGTAAACTTCGCGTGGCCATGTTCCAAGAATTCGGAGCTAATCCTATCACCATGGATTTCAGTGAAGTTTTTACAGCCCTACAACAGGGGGTCGTTGATGGACAGGAAAATCCCTATGTTCAAATCGAAGCCGGAAAATTCTATGAGGCCCAAAAATACCTGTCTATTACTTACCACACCTATACTCCGGGTTACCTGACTGCAAGTAAAGTATGGTGGGATGGATTAACCCAAGAGCAAAGAGATCTTATAGAACAGGCTTGTATTGATGCCGGTACCTGGTCCCGTGAATATGGTAAAGAATCAGAAAGTACCTTACTACAAAAATTCAAGGACGCCGGAATGGAAGTAAATGAAGCCGATCTCGCCGCATTTCAAGGAGAAATACAACCTGTTATTGATATTCTTAAAAAATCTATTGATCCTGAGTTCGTAGATAGAGCGCTTGCCGAAGTAAAAAGATGTAATGATGCCTCCTAAGCATCTTAAGCACCTCTACTTTTCAAGCGAAAAAGCCTCATCGGGGTAATAAATAGGATTTTGAAGAAAACTCATGTCCCTTTATTCTTCAATTGCTGCTTAAGATATTATTTAGAATGAGGGACTTGAGTTGTTAAATTATAAAAGTAGGGAGGCAGAAGAATGCAGTTTATTGATAAACTAGAACGGGTTATAATGATCTTTCTAAAATGGGCTCTCGTAGTCCTGCTGATAGCGGTTACTTTAAGTGTCAGCTGGGGAGTATTCACTCGCTATGTCTTAAATGCTGCGGCCCAGTGGACTCATGAATTTTCAGGTTTTACTCTGGTTTGGCTTACCTTCTTGGGGTCAGCCTATGCTATTTTTAAAGGAAATCATATCCGCTTTGAATCTCTGTTTGATATGTTGCCCAGGCCTATAAAACTAACTATTCATACTATATTTAATTCTGCTGTATTTATCTTTATTCTCTACCTTGTGTATTATGGCTATCACCTGGCAATGAGGTCAATGGGAAATGAGACGGTATCTCTCCCTCTTACCAAAGGTTATTTTTTCTTAGTTATACCGCTAGGTGGAACACTTATGGCGATAGCCTTGATAATAGATACCATAAAGGCGTTTAAAAGGAGTGATGATTAGTGGTAGGAACAATATTATTTTTCGGACTAATTATTTTTGTTCTTTTAGGAATGCCTATAGGTTTTGCCTTATGTGTTATTGGCTTGATACTATTTTTTGTCTCCGGCTCTCCGATGGAAATGATGCCTATTGTTTTGTTTGATGGTGCTAATAACTTCCCTCTGCTGGCCATTCCCTTATTTATGCTGGTGGGAGAATTAATGGGAGCTTGTAAATTATCCGGAAGGCTTATAAATTTTGCCGCCAGTTTAGTTGGGTTTCTGCGGGGAGGCTTAGCCCATGTAACAGTTCTCACATCTATGCTTTTTGCGGAGATTTCCGGATCTGCTGTAGCCGGTGCTGCTGCTCTAGGTGGAATCTTGATACCTCAAATGAAACAAAAAGGTTACACCCCGGGTTTTGCAGTGGCCATTGTCTCCGTGGCCTCGACTATGGCGATTATTTTACCTCCTAGTATCCCCATGATTTTGTATGGAGTTATGTCCGGAACAAGTGTGACGAAATTGTTTATAGCCGGAATCATTCCCGGAATTATTGTCGGGGTTGCATTAATGATAACGAACTATTTTTTTGCCCGTAAATATAATTTGGGCGTTCAACAAGCGTTTACAATTCCCAATGTGGGCAAAACCTTTAAAGAAGCGTTTTGGGCCCTTACCATACCGGTTATTATTCTCGGTGGAATCTGGGGCGGGATATTTACCCCGACGGAAGCTGCGGGGATTGCCGCTGTTGCCTCTTTTATAATCGGTGCATTTATTTATAGAGAATTGAAATGGGCAGAGATACCTAATCTTGTATTAAGGGCGGCGAATCAGACCGCACTTACCATGATTATTATTGCCGGTTCGGCGATCATTGGCTGGTTTTTAACCAGCGAGCAAATACCGCAAAGTATTGCAGCTTGGGCAGCGACCTTATCAACTAACAAATATGCTATTCTAGCTATTCTTAATGTCTTCTTCTTGATTGTAGGGATGTTTTTACATTCTGCCGCTGCGATTATTATGCTGATTCCGATATTAATGCCTTTAGTGCATCAATTGGGCATCGATCCCGTTCATTTTGGGCTTATCATAACCATCAATTTAGGGATTGGTCAACAAACTCCGCCAGTAGCCTCGGTTTTGCTGACGGCTTGTTCAATTGGGCAAACCCCTTTGATTAAAGTATTGCCATATTTGAAATACTATTTACTGGTTATGCTTCTAATATTAGCCTTAGTAACCTATATTCCGTCGGTCAGTATTTGGTTACCTTCAATTATGTAAATTGACAGTTTAGTTTAGAAGTAAAGAAGGGAGTATCGCCTAGTACTTTTAAGCAGTAGGGATGCTCTCTTTTATTTGTGTTATAACCAAAACACAGTATCTTTCTTCTTGCAGTACTGTGATTTTCATAATATTAGTGAAGCAGTAAAATGAAAATAATAAATCCTACAGATTTTACGTAATGAAATATGTAACTTAAAAAAAAGTTATGTTCAAATGAACATAATTGTGCTATTATGAGAACACGATAACCAGTTGTTAATGTTCAAATGAACAAATAATGCTGGAAATTTCTAAGAATATGCTAAGGGCGTATGATAACGATATTATCAGAATAAGAAATTGGCTGATAAGGAAAACTAAGCCTACTGTCCGAATCGAAATCCGAAGCATAATTTTTTCTGCCTTTGGTTTTAGGTGTCGGCTTTGGGCCCTTAGTCTCTAAAGGGAAGCCCTAACAATAAAGAGGAAAATCGTATGAATAAAACGGGTATTGATGAAATAAAAGTCCAAGGAAGACGTGTCTTGGTAAGAGTGGATTTTAACGTGCCCATGGATGACAAACAAACTATCACCGATGATACTAGGATCAGGGCGGCACTTCCTACTATTAATTATTTAGTGGAAAACAGAGCTAAGGTTATTCTTACCTCCCATCTCGGCAGGCCTAAGGGCAAAAGGAATTCAAAATATTCTTTAGCACCTGTAGCTGTAAGGTTAAGCGAATTGCTTGGCCAAGAAGTGCAAATAGCTAAGGATTGTGTGGGCAAGGAGGTTAAAGCCCAGATCCAAACGCTTAAGGATAGTCAGGTACTTCTTTTAGAGAATGTTAGGTTCTATGAGGAAGAAGAAAAGAATAATCCTGATTTTGCTAAGAAGCTCGCGGATTTAGCCGAGATCTATGTCAATGATGCTTTCGGAACTGCTCATCGAGCCCATGCTTCTACCGAAGGTGTTGCCAAATACATACCGGCTTATGCAGGTTTTCTGATGAAAAAAGAAGTAGATATCATGGGTAAAGCTTTAGAAAATCCGGCACGACCTTTTATAGCCATTATAGGCGGAGCGAAGGTTAGTGACAAAATTGCCGTTATTGAAAACCTTCTAAAGAAAGTTGATATTCTGATTATTGGCGGAGGTATGGCGAATACTTTTCTTAAGGCTCAAGGCTACGAAATGGGCAAATCTTTGGTTGAGGATGATAAAGTCGCCCTTGCCTTGGAAATGCTTAAAATGGCCCAAACTGCCGGGGTTAGCCTTTTGTTGCCTTCTGATGTAGTAGTTGCCAAAGAATTCTCGGCTAATGCTCCATCTAGGACTATTGATATTACTAGGCTGGAAGCCGATGATCTGGTTTTAGATATAGGTCCGGAAAGTGCAGAAAAGTTTGCTAAGGAGGTCTTAGCGGCCCAGACAGTTATCTGGAACGGCCCAATGGGAGTATTCGAAATGGAGGCTTTCGCTCGGGGCACAGAGAAAATCGCTCAGGCCATGGCCCAATGCCAAGGTATTACCATTGTTGGTGGCGGGGATTCTGTAGCGGCTGTCGAGAAGATGGGGGTAGCAGCTAAGCTTACTCATATTTCAACAGGAGGAGGAGCATCCTTAGAATTCTTAGAAGGGAAGGTTCTCCCCGGTGTTGCTGCCCTTAAAGACAAATAAAAATAAATAGCTCTAGATAGATCTATAGTATATAGATAATAATAGAAAGATAAGATCAATAGTTTTTTGAAGGGGGTTTTTCTTCGTGACCAAAAGACGTCCACTTATCGCCGGTAATTGGAAGATGCACAAGACAGCCCAAGAGGCCAGAGATTTTGCAATGGGTTTTCAAGAAAAAGTGGGAGATGTGACTGACATTGATATGGTAGTCTGTGCTCCTTTTACGGCCTTGCATGTTTTAAAAGAGGAATTGGAAGAAAGCATTGTGCATATCGGTGCTCAAAATATGTACCCGGAGGTCAAGGGAGCATACACAGGGGAAGTTTCCGGGCCTATGCTTTTAGATTTAGCTTGTACTTATGTAGTACTTGGCCACTCTGAACGGAGGGAATACCTCAAAGAAGATGATGGATTTATCGCTAAGAAAGTCAAGGTAGCCTTAGAATTAGGGCTTATACCGATTCTATGTGTAGGTGAAAACTTGGCACTTAGAGAAGATGGCAAGGCTCTTGCCTTTGTTCGTAGTCAGGTAGAGAAAGACTTGATGGAACTGGGGCCTGACGAATTACGCAAAGTGGTCATAGCCTATGAACCGATTTGGGCCATTGGGACCGGTAAAACGGCCTCTGCTCAAGATGCTCAGGAAATGTGTTCAGGTATAAGATCAACCCTAGCCGGGATAGCCGGTTCGGTAGCCCAAGAGATTCGGATACTCTATGGGGGAAGCGTAAAATCCGGTAATATTGCCGACCTTATGGCCCAGCCTGATATTGATGGCGCTTTAGTAGGTGGAGCTAGCCTGGAAGTTCAGGAATTTGCCCAATTGATT
The DNA here is from genome assembly GCA_937892995.1 of uncultured Peptococcaceae bacterium. Classification (GTDB taxonomy): domain Bacteria; phylum Bacillota; class Desulfitobacteriia; order Desulfitobacteriales; family Syntrophobotulaceae; genus CALBJS01. The sequence goes on from CALBJS010000284.1 coordinate 7,857, forward strand.
CAAAACGCGAGGTGACTTTCATGACTGAAAGAACGGGAAAACCGCTCTTGCTCATGATCCTGGACGGATGGGGCTATAATTCGGATCAAGAAGGGAACGCTATTCTTGCGGCTAACACTCCGAATATCCATAAACTTATGGATTCTTATCCCAAGACTCTACTTCAAGCTTCAGGACATGATGTTGGATTACCTAAGGGACAGATGGGTAATTCCGAGGTAGGTCATTTGAATATCGGGGCAGGAAGAGTAGTTTACCAAGAACTGACTCGTATTTCTAAAGCGATTGATGGGGGCTCGTTAGAGACTAATAAAGTCCTTTTAGAGGCCATGACTCGTTTGCTTGGAACAGGCAAGGCCCTTCACTTGCTGGGATTGCTATCTGATGGGGGTGTTCATTCCCATATTAAGCATTTGTTTGCTCTTCTTGATATGGCGGTACAAGTCGGAGTAGAGAAGATATTTGTCCATCCTATCCTCGATGGTCGGGATGTCCTTCCCCAGAGTGCCAAAAATTATATCTGTGAACTGGAAAAAAAGCTACAGGAAATAGGTAGAGGGAAAATCGCTACTGTTGGTGGACGCTATTATTCTATGGACCGAGATAAGCGTTGGGATAGAGTAGAAAAAGCTTACAAAGCTTTTGTCTATGGTAAGGCCCCGATGGAAGGTAATGCTTTAGCAACTGTAGAAGGTTCATATGATAATAAAATAGTGGATGAATTCGTTAATCCTACCGTCATCGTAGACGAAAAGGGAGAACCTATAGCCACGATCCAGGATGGGGACAGTATAATTTTCTTTAATTTTCGGGCGGATCGGGCCAGAGAGATCACCAGAGCTTTTATCGAAGAGGATTTTGAAGGCTTTGACCGGCCAGAGAGACCACGTGTCCATTATGTCTGCCTGACGGAATATGATGCTTCTTTCGATTGCCCTGTGGCCTTTCCTCCTCAGAACCTGGAGAACACATTAGGGGAAGTTCTTTCCGACCAAGGATTAAAGCAGTTACGAATAGCCGAAACAGAAAAATATGCTCATGTTACCTTCTTCTTCAATGGTGGTATTGAAGAACCGGAGGAAGGGGAAGAACGAATCCTTATTCAATCACCGGAAGTTCCAACTTATAATCTGAAACCTGAAATGAGTGCCTATGAAATAACTGCTACCCTGCTTCACCAGATTAGACAAGAAAAGTATGATGTAATAGTTCTGAATTTTGCTAATGCTGATATGGTAGGCCATACCGGATTCTTCGAGGCTACGACCAAAGCATTGGAAGCCGTCGATGCTTGTCTGGGTGAGATTGTTGACGAAGTTCAGTGCCGAGAGGGAACAGTCATCATAACCTCTGATCACGGCAATGCCGAAAATATGGTCGATAAAGAAACCCATTCACCATTAACAGCTCATTCCACGAATAGGGTTCCCTTTATCCTGGTAGATGATAAATATAAGGACAGAAGCCTCAGGGAGGAAGGGGCACTCTGTGATATAGCTCCAACAATCCTGGAGATACTTAACATTGACGTTCCTCCGGAGATGACAGGGAAATCGCTAATCAAAAAGACTTAATAAGTAAGAACATTGCCAATTAATTAAGGACAGACTCTGACTTATCAACAAAAAATACAATTTTTTTAAAAGGAGTGACGTAAATGAGCTTTATAGATCAAGTAATTGCTCGAGAAATTCTAGATTCCAGAGGTTTTCCCACAGTAGAAGTAGATGTAATCCTGGAAGATGGTACTCTGGGAAGGGCTGCCGTTCCTTCCGGGGCTTCCACCGGAGCATTCGAAGCCTTGGAATTGCGGGATGGTGATAAGACCCGCTATAATGGCAAAGGGGTACTTCAAGCTGTTGCCAATGTTAAGGACCTTATCGCTCCAGAAGTGGAAGGACTTAATGCCTTCGATCAGCCCGGAATAGACAGAGTATTGGTAGAGATCGACGGTACGGAGACTAAAAGCAAATTAGGGGCCAATGCTACACTTGGTGTTTCTTTAGCTGTAGCCAGAGCAGCTTCCGAGTATTTAGGGCTGCCATTCTACCAATATATTGGGGGAGTAAATGCCAAAGAGCTGCCGGTTCCCATGATGAACATCCTTAATGGTGGGGAACACGCCGATAATAATGTGGATATTCAGGAATTCATGATTATGCCTATCGGTGCTGCCAACTTCTCTGAGGCTATGAGAATGGGCTCAGAGATTTATCATACTCTGAAATCTGTTTTAAAAGGTAGGGGTCTAGTCACAGCGATCGGTGATGAAGGTGGATTTGCTCCTAACTTGGCCTCCAATGCTGAGGCTCTAGAAGTTATTGTTGACGCGATTGAGAAGGCCGGCTATAAACCCGGGGAGCAGGTTGTCTTGGCCATAGATGTTGCCGCTACCGAAATGTATAAAGACGGGATCTACGTCCTGGAAGGTGAGGGACTCAAAAAAACCGCAGACGAAATGATCGAGTATTATATAGACCTTTGCAATAAGTTTCCAATTCTCTCTATTGAAGACGGTCTTTCCGAAGATGACTGGGATGGTTGGGCGAAGCTTACTCAGCGTCTAGGAAGCAAGATTCAACTTGTTGGGGATGATCTTTTTGTCACGAATTCTAGTAGACTCGCCCGGGGTATCAAGGCTAACTGTGGTAACTCTATCCTCGTAAAGCTTAATCAAATCGGTACTTTGACTGAAACCTTAGATACCATTGAGCTGGCTAAAAGGGCCGGCTATACCACTGTAATATCTCATCGTTCCGGGGAAACGGAAGACGTTTCCCTTGCCCATGTGGCTGTAGGTGTTAATTCCGGTCAACTCAAGACGGGAGCACCTGCCCGGACTGATAGGCTTGTAAAATACAACGAACTTCTCAGGATAGAGGAAGAACTTGGTCTTACTGCTATTTATCGAGGAAGAATGGCCCTGAATAAGTAAGTAAAGATAACTTAAAAGTAAAAAACGAGCTGATTAAACGCCGTAGACTATGAACTTCTAAAACAAAGATTGAAGTGAAGGAGTGCGATGAAGTCATACTTCTTCACTTCAATCATTTCTTTCACATCCTTCATTCTTTCGTTTCTTTGGGATTTTTTGTTTTTTATTTGTGCTACTTTAAAAAATGACTATATATTTATTTTTTGATGGTGCTTCTTGTTTAAAAACATTCTGGCTTTGTACTACAAATCTTGCGTCAGAGTATTCACTGTGCTAAAATAGTCATGCTGGTCAAAAGCTACTAAAGTAAGCCGCTTAGTACCGCTTAAGAACAGAGCATAATTGATTCCTGATAGCTATAATAAACACAGTGGCTTTAAGCTCCTTAGGGGAGGTGAAAGTATGACAATATTTATAATAGTCGTTCTAATTATTAGTTCTATCGGATTAATCGCCACGGTTCTTTTACAATCCGGGAAGAGTGCCGGGCTATCGGGCTCAATCGCCGGTGCAGGTGAGCAATTCTTTGGCAAATCTGCTAAAGGGATGGATGGTTTTTTTTCGAAGCTAAGTGTAGCTTTTGCAGTATTATTCTTATTAAGCTCATTAGGACTTACGGTATTCTTAAAATAAATCAAGCAACATATTATCCCGCTGTTAGGCGGGGTTGTTTTGTGTGTAACAGGAGGTAGCAAATAAATGGACTTCGCAACAATGCCCTTATGGGCGATAGCAGCAGGAATTGTCGGGCTGCTGGTAGCACTGTATTTTGCAAAAAACGTACTAAAAGAAAGCCCCGGAAACGCAAGAATGCAGGAAATATCTAAAGCTATTCAAGATGGGGCTATGGCTTATCTTAATCGTCAATATAGGACATTAATACCTTTCGTTGTAGTTATTTTTATTGTCTTATTCATTTTTACTAGCCCGGCCGCCGCTGTGTCATTCCTGGTGGGTGCAGTTGCGTCCGCTTTAGCAGGCTATGTAGGGATGAGCATCACGACTAGAGCGAATACGCGGACCACAGAGGCTGCCCGGTCTAGTCTTAATAAGGCACTCGGGGTATCTTTCCGAGCCGGTGCCGTCATGGGCTTATCAGTTGCCGGCTTAGGTCTCCTCGGAGTCGCCGGACTTTTTCTGATATTTGGCGATGCCCAGACTATTAACTCTTTTGCTTTCGGGGCTAGTGCCATTGCCCTCTTTGCTCGTGTTGGCGGAGGGATCTTCACTAAAGCTGCCGATGTGGGGGCGGATTTAGTAGGTAAAATTGAAGCGGGAATTCCCGAGGATGACCCTCGTAACCCGGCTGTTATCGCTGATAACGTTGGGGACAACGTTGGAGATACTGCCGGCATGGGAGCCGACCTTTTTGAGTCTTATGCAGCTACAGCCATCGCAGGAATGCTGATTGGATATTCAGTATTTGGCGGGCACGGTATGGGAGAAATGCTCTTTTTAGGAATTGGTGCCGTAGGAATTATTAGTTCCATCATTGCTAGTTTTTTTGTGCGAACCGGAGAGGATGCTAATCCTCAAACTGCACTTAATAAAGGACTTTGGGGAACCAATATTCTTACAGCCGCTGCTTCTTACGCTCTCGTCCATCTGCTTCTTCCGGCAACATATACTTCTGCTAACGGAACCGTGATCACCCCAAATAGGGTATTTATCGCTATTCTTTGTGGTCTGGCCGTTAATATCCTAATCGGTCTGATTACCGAATACTTCACATCAAATCAGAAAAAGCCTTCCCAGTCTATTGCCAAAGCTTCGGAGACCGGTGCAGCTACAAACTTAATTTCCGGGTTATCGGTCGGTCTTAAAAGTACAGCACTTCCTGTACTCACCATCTGTGCTGCTACCTTGGTAGCTTTTGAGGCTGCCGGTGTCTACGGTATTGCTATGGCAGCTATGGCCATGCTCTCAACTGCAGCGATTGTGGTTGCCATTGACTCTTTCGGTCCTGTAGCAGACAATGCTGGTGGTATTGCGGAAATGGCTGAACTTGAACCTAATGTCCGTAAAACCACAGATAAGCTTGATGCCGTAGGTAATACTACCGCAGCTGTTGCTAAAGGTTTTGCTATTGGTTCAGCAGCATTGACCGCTTTAGCCTTATTTAATGCCTTCTCTGAATTGGCTGGGCTTACAAGTATCGATATTCTTGTTCCCACCACGATTGTAGGTCTTTTCATCGGGGCAGGGTTACCCTTCCTTTTCTCAGCTTATGCTATGGAAGCAGTCGGTAAGGCTGCGTTCGAAATGATTGGCGAAGTACGTCGCCAGTTTAGAGAAATTCCTGGACTGATGGAAGGAAAGACAAAACCTGATTATGCTTCCTGCGTAGATATTGCCACTAAAGCAGCTATTAGACAAATGATTATCCCTGGTCTCCTGGCTGTAGGGACACCTGTACTTGTTGGATTCATTCTGGGCAAAGGTGCTATGGGTGGAATGCTGGCGGGTGGTACAGTAGCCGGCTTCCTTATGGCTCTCTTCATGTCCAATGCCGGTGGTGCTTGGGATAATGCTAAGAAATATATTGAAGAAGGACATCATGGTGGTAAGGGTACACCTGCCCACGCAGCTGCTGTTATCGGTGATACTGTGGGTGACCCCTTTAAAGATACTTCTGGTCCATCCCTGAATGCCTTGATTAAAGTCATGGGAACGATCTCTCTGATCATCGCTCCCTTCCTGCACTAATATCTGATTTCAGATATCAGAAGTTAGAGGTCCGAATTAGAAGTTAAAAGAGAAATATATAATGAACCAAAATGTTTTATAGATCTAGATTAAAGAGACCATTCTAAAATTACCTTTTCAGGTTTTCAGGGTGGTCTCTATCTTTTTATAGGTTTTTGAAAACTTCAATAATTGCATTTTACAGTATTATTTGTTTAAATATATAAGGTGATGCAATATTCTAGGCTTCTGGGTCATAAAGTTTTTAAAAATAGCGGATAATGGAATGAATTCTTGATTAATTTACTATAATTAATTTGGATGTGAGAACTATGTATAGAAAAGAAGAGTTAATAAAACCGTTCTTTTTTCAGGGTGGAGAAATAGGGATACTTCTGATCCATGGCTTTACTGCCTGTCCTATAGATATGAAGCCCTTAGGGGAGAAGTTAAATAGCTTTGGTTACACTGTCTATGCACCACTCTTGGCCGGTCACGGTTTAACACCTGAAGACTTAAAAACTACTTCTTGGAAGGATTGGGAGCGTAGTGCAGCTGAAGCTCTGGGACAATTAAAAGGAACTTGCAGGAAAATTATAGCGATAGGACATTCCATGGGAGGATTGATAGCCCTTTCCTTGGCTGCCCAAGGAAAATTAGATGCAATAGTATCTATCAATGCCCCGATTATCTATAAGGAACGGGATTATCATTTTGCTGATCGCCTTTTGGGTAAACAAGAATATGTGGAAAAACCCGGTAAGCAGGAAGAGATAACTGTAAATAGTGAAGGCCTTCCCCATTTCTCCTATGTGAAAGTACCTGTCGAGTGTTTCGTTTCTCTTAATAAAGCCCTAACACCGATTCAGAATGAATTACGTAAGATCGGATGTCCGGCCCTGATAGTTCAGAGCTTGGAGGACAAGACGGTTCATCCCCGTAGCGGGCGAATGATTGAAAAGAGTATTAAACACCGCAGGAAAGATGTTATCTACTGGGCTAAGGAAGATCATTATCTTCCCCTAAGCTCCCAACGAAATAAATTGGCTGAAAAGATTCGGATATTCCTTTTGAAATATAATTTTTAAGGCTTTATTTAGCGGAAAGATAGATATCATATTAGGAGGTATAATAGTGAAGGGAAAAAAGAATATGCTAAACAGGGAACAGGCATATACCGAACTTACTAAATATGTCAAGAATAAAAACTTAATCAAACATATGTTAGCAGTGGAAGCAGTGATGAGGGGTTTAGCTGATCATTGTGGTGAGGACAAAGAACTTTGGGGATTGGCGGGACTCCTTCATGATATCGATTATGACGAGACCAAAGACGACCCTGGCCTTCATTCTTTGAAAGCAGCAGAGATACTTACTGAGCTTGGTCTTCCTGAAGAAGTTGTTCAAGCCGTAAAAGTACATAACTATGTCCATGGTATTCCCAGACAATCCCTGATGGATAAAGCATTATACGCTGCGGATCCGGTCTCGGGTTTGGTCGTGGCTGGAGCACTTGTCCGGCCTGATAAAAAATTAGCAAGTGTTAGCCATGATTATTTAGTGAAGAAATTTGGAGAAAAAGCTTTTGCTCGGGGAGCGGACAGGGATCAGATCAGAACCTGCAGCGAGATTGGGCTTGAACTTCAAGATTTTCTGGATATTGCCCTCGTTTCAATGACAGGTATAGCGGAAGATCTAGATCTTTGAGCGAAATCGCAAATGCGGGTATTTTTTTAGAATAATGAATAATAGGATTTCGGCTCGAACTCTGTCTGAACCATTGCTTAGATGTTCGGCAGTGAGTATTATTATGCTAAGCGTTTTATTCTAATATTGATTACGGAGCTATTCGAGCTAGCCCATTCTAATAGTACATTAAGATATATTTGATATTATATAGCTATGCAAGTATTTTTTGCATTCAAATAAGTTCAGGAGGTGAGGAAATGTCCGGTGGAATTAAAGTAATAGCCGAGAACAGAAAAGCAAGACACGATTATTTTGTGGAAGAAAGATATGAGGCAGGTATTATCTTAACAGGGACGGAAATAAAATCTATTAGGGCTAGCCGTCTTAATCTTAAGGACAGTTATGCCGAGGTGATAAACGGGGAAGTCTGGCTTAATCAGATGCACATCAGTCCCTATGAACAAGGTAACCGCTATAATCATGATCCACTCCGGAAGAGAAAATTGCTGCTTAATCGTTCCGAAATTTCTAAAATAACCGGCAAAGTCCAACAACAGGGCATGACCCTTATTCCTCTTAAGATTTATCTCAAGCAAGGCCTGGCTAAGCTAGAACTTGGTCTATGTAAAGGTAAAAAGAGTTATGATAAACGAGATACTATCGCTGATCGTGACGCAAAACGACAAATGGAAAGAGACTTACGCGAAAGAAATAAGGGGTAGCGTTACAGAGGTAGCGTTACAGAGGGACGTTTCCTATGTAACGCTAAGCTTCAATGAAGTTTTTCTAGAAGTTTTTTTTTACACAAAAAGTATTCGTTTTGTATTTTTATTAAAGCTAAGAGATTTTGTATGGTATATTAAATACATAAAAATGGAAAGATAATAATAGATTCAAGACTGGCAAAATTAAATAAATATGTTATACTATGATAGCCACCAAATCTTGGGGGCGTTATAGATTCGCTCGGGGGAGCAATGGCAAGAGTAGCGTGTCGAGATCCCGCTTGATCTCGTTAAACAGCGGACCTTTATAATTGCAAAACCAAATTACGCTTTAGCAGCTTAATTGCCGCTAACATCCTGCCTTCTGTGCCTGTGATGAAGAGTTCAGGGTGTCAAAACAACAGGATTTCTTGTGCGATCACCGTCTGAGGTCAAACAAGGAAACTAATCAGACTGGCTTCAAAGGAATCCCGCTTTCAGGAGTCCGGCGAAGCGAGAATTAAAATGGAAGCTACACACGTAGAGACTTTTGTGGTTGCCTTTCGATACAGGGGTGCAAGTCCCCTCGCCTCCACCATAATTTGTCTGAAAACCGCTTAAATAAGCGGTTTCTTGCTATTTATCCATCAATTTTTTCATAACTTTTGCACCTGATTTTTAAGTTTTTACCGGTTTCCAAAAATGCAAACGCCATAAAAACAAAAAAAGAAAGCTTTTACGCCTTCATGGCCTCAATTAACCTCTTAGTTCCCACCATATTGATCGCCCGTCTCAAATTATACGCAAGAAAACTAAGCCCCAGCTCGCCTGTGGTTTTTTCTATACCCTTTAAGAGAAGATAATGGGCACCATGAAACCATTTAACCGTACCAAAAGGATGTTCGGATAAGCATAATCG
>CALBJS010000285.1 GCA_937892995.1 uncultured Peptococcaceae bacterium
GCTTTGAAAGAAGCCGGTGTGCCTGTGACCTATATAAGTGAAATAACCGGTTTTCCGGAAATCCTGGATGGGCGGGTGAAGACCTTGCATCCTAAGATTCATGGGGGGATACTGGCTATGGATACCCAGGAACATAAGGCCCAGTGCTTGGAGGCCGGTATCGATTTGATTGATCTAGTCTGTGTTAATCTTTATCCTTTTAGAGAAACCATTGCCAAGGAACACGTAACCTTTGAGGAAGCTATAGAAAATATCGATATTGGTGGTCCCACCATGGTCCGTTCAGCGGCTAAAAATCATAGCAGGGTTACTATTGTTGTTAATCCCGCCAGTTATGGGGAGATTCTGGAGAGTCTTAAAGAAAATGGTTCAATCCCTCTGGTATTGCGGAAGAGATTAGCTGCCGAAGCTTTTGCTCATACTGCGGAATATGATCGTCTTATCGCCGGCTATTTGGAAGGACAGATTGATACGGAGACCTATTTTCCTAGGAATCTTCGTCTTTTTGCTACTAAGGTACAGGATTTGCGTTATGGAGAGAACCCGGGGCAGAAAGCAGCTTTTTATGCCGACCCGGAAGCAGGGAAAGGAACCCTGGCTTTTGGGCAACAACTTCAAGGTAAGGAGCTTTCTTATAATAACTGGATGGATATGGATGCCGCTTGGGAGATCGTTGCCGAATATGAAGACACAGCTTGTGTAATAATCAAACATACTAATCCTTGTGGAGTGGCTCTAGGAGGCTCTGTCTTGGAAGCGTATGAAAGAGCCTTGGAAGCAGACCCCGTTTCGGCTTTCGGCGGTATTATCGCTTTTAATAGGGTAGTCGATGAAGATACGGCTGCGGAAATTAAAGGGAGATTCTATGAAGTAATCGTAGCTCCGGATTTTAGTCCTAAGTCTAAGGAGATACTGGCAGATAAAGCTAATCTTCGTCTCTTCGCGGTTGGTAGAGGAGAATGTTGTGTTACGCGGGGTTGGAAAATAAAAACGGTTAATGGAGGTTTTCTTGTCCAGGAAGAGGATCGAGGCATTATCCCTGCTACCGAGTGGGAGGTAGTATCTGAACAAAAACCTTCCGAGGATGATCTGACAGAATTGGAATTTGCCTGGAAAGCCTGCAAACATGTCAAATCCAATGCTATCGTGGTATCTAACAAGAAACAGATACTTGGAGTAGGTGCCGGACAAATGAACAGAGTAGGGTCAGCTAAGATAGCCTTAGATCAGGCAGGCGAACAAACAAAAGGAGCTTATTTAGCTTCTGATGCTTTTTTCCCATTTCCAGATTCGGTGGAACTTGCTCATGATTTCGGAATCAAGGCTATAGTCCAGCCGGGAGGTTCTATCAGGGACAAGGAAGTTATCGAAGCAGCTAACCGTTTGGGAATTATTCTTCTCTTTACCGGGAGAAGGCATTTCAAGCATTAACGGAAAAATAGATATTCAATTAAGAATATAAAGACTCAGCTTTTTTAGAAAAGTTGAGTCTTTATACAGAAATCAGGTTTTTTTGTGGTATCATTTATGGTAAAAGAAAATTAAGGTGGTTGAATAATGAACGGTATTGTCCCGAAAGAAATTGCTAAAAAAAAGAAGATTTTAATAGTAGGTTCAGGAGGTCGGGAACATGCTTTGGCCTGGAAGATAGCCCAGAGCCCCCTTTGTGCAGAATTATTTGTTGCTCCGGGTAATGCCGGGACATTTCAATGGAATATTCCTATCAAAACTAATGATATTCCTGGCTTGATAAAGTTTGTTAAAGAAAGAGCTATTGACCTGACAATAGTGGGACCGGAAGAACCATTGAGTATGGGTATTGTGGATAGTTTTCAGGCTGAGGGATTGAAGATCTTTGGGCCCTCTAGGGAGGCAGCTCAATTAGAAAGCAGCAAGGCATTTGCCAAAAATATCATGGAAGAAGCCAAGGTACCTACCGCTGAATATTGTACCTTTACTGAGATTGGAAAAGCTCGAGAATATATAGGTAAAGAGGGAGCACCCATTGTGATTAAGGCTGATGGGCTGGCCGCAGGCAAAGGGGTTATCGTTGCTAATCTTTTTGATGAGGCAGTGGAAGGTATTGAGAAGGTCATGGGAGGAGCGTTTGGTTCTGCCGGTGATCAGGTAGTAATAGAAGAGTACCTTGAGGGGCAGGAAGTAAGTCTTCTTTGCTTTTGTGATGGGAAGATGGCAGTTCCCATGGTTGCTGTTCAAGATCATAAAAGAGCCTTAAACGGTGATTTGGGTTTGAATACCGGAGGGATGGGAACATACAGTCCGCCGTCTTTCTGGACTAAAAAGCTGGAAGAAGAGATAATAGATACGATAGCCTTGCCTACGCTTAAGGTTATGGACCAAAGAGGAACACCATTTACCGGAGTGCTATTCCTTGGGTTAATGATCACAGCTCAAGGTCCGAAACTATTGGAATATAATGTGCGTTTCGGAGATCCGGAAACCCAGGTTGTCATGACTTTGCTTAAATCTGATTTAGTTCCGATCCTAGAGGCCTGTGTAGAGGGATCCCTTTCTACGACTCAGGCTGAATGGTTCGAAGATACAGCTATCTGTGTTGTGATGGCTGCTCCTGGTTACCCTGGAAGTTATGAGAAGGGGATTACGATCAGTCTTCCTGTCATCGAGAAGGAAACCCAGGTTATTTTCCATGCCGGCACTGAACTTGTTAATGAGAAGTTCCTAAGTTCCGGTGGGAGAGTATTAGGAGTCACAGTTCGAGAAAATTCGTTAGCTTCGGCTAGAGAAGATGCTTATAGGATTATCTCCAAAATAGATTTTCCCGAGGCCCATTATCGGACAGATATAGGGATGAAAGGCTTATAGATGTCGAGTTGTAAAGAGAGGGGGCTAATTTAATGTATTTGAATGAATTATTCAGTCAGAAAAAAGCAGTGGTTTCTTTTGAAATTTTCCCGCCGAAACTTACTTCTTCGATAGACGTTATTTACGATACGATCGATGCCCTAGCACCTTTAAGACCGGATTATATCAGTGTGACCTATGGGGCAGGGGGGAGCACCACCAAAACCACGGTAGAAATAGCCTCTATTATTACCAATAAATATAATATTAATTCTTTAGCTCATCTTACCTGTTTTAACTCTACCCAAAGAGAGATCGATGAAGTCCTTACCGACTTAGCCAATAAGAATGTTCGGAACATTTTGGCCTTAAGGGGTGATGTGCCTCGCGATTTTGAGGGTGATGCAGGGAAAAAGCGAGAATATAAATATGCTTCGAATCTGACTCAATATATAAACGATAATTATAATTTCTGTCTTGGTGGGGCCTGTTATCCTGAAGGTCATCCGGAATGCCCTAATCTAGACAAGGACGTGGAGAATCTTAAGCGGAAAGTAAAGGCGGGGGTTAGCTTTCTAATTACCCAGCTCTTTTTTGATAACGAAGCTTTTTATAGGTTTAAAGAGAAGGTAGATAAGCTTGATATCAAAGCCCCGATTCAAGCTGGAATAATGCCTATAACCAACCGCAAACAGATTGAAAGGATCGTGGAACTCACTAATGCCAAGATTCCGCCAAAGCTTATCCGTATTCTTGATAAATTCGAACATAATAAGGAAGCGATTAAAGATGCCGGCATTGCTTATGCTACCGAGCAGATTATTGAGCTTCTAGCCAACGATATTGATGGCATCCATATTTACACCATGAATAGGCCTCAGGTGGCTAAAGATTTGGTTAGGAATTTGGAATCGCTGCTTTATGCAGTTAATTAGAATGGCATCACAGCACTAAACACATCCTATGCCGTTGTAACGATTTGCTAAGTAATACACAAATATCGTTAATGCTGTATAGCAGATCCTATAAAGAGTAGACAGTTTAAGAAAATATAGAGTTCTGGGTGAAAGGAATGCAGGAAAAAATTATAGATGCTGGTAAAACGGCTGAAATTTTAGGCATATGCAAAGCCAGTGTTCGCAACTGGCTTAAACATGGTTATCTGAAAGCGGTAGATCCCAAGGCAAAATATTTTCAAACCTCTGAGGTTCTCCAGCTTAAAGAGGCTATTGCGGCAGGGAAGATAGACCGTCTTAAGAAAAGAGCGAATAAGATCAGCACGGCAAAAAACTTTCTTCCCATCGAATACCTTAAGAATGAAGAAAATCGTCTCCTGATTAGCCATCTCATTGAGTATATCAAACAACATGATATTGAGAAAAGGATGGCTATTTTCGTATTGGCCCTAAATTTATTTTGCCGCCACGGCGACCTTAAATTAACAGAGTTTGCACAGCTTATTCCTTTGCGGTCGGAAAATTTTTGGAGAAAGTCTGTATATACGGAATTCCAAAGCTTTTTTGTAGAGATTAGAAAGATAAGCCATTTTGACGAGAAAAAAGCCTTAATCCCAATTTCAAAGGAAGCAGAAGCACTGGAAAATTTATTTAATTATTCCCTGCCCCCGGAAAGGGATGTCTTGGGGATAGTTTATCAAGCCCTGAGTAACGAGGGTAAAAAAGCTAAATTAGGATCATATTTTACTCCGCTGGAGATAGTGGATCGTATAGTAAGTGAAAATATTAAGCCCGGGCAAAAAGTACTTGACCCTTGCTGTGGAACCGGACAATTTCTTTTATCTTTTGCTGATTATCTTCAAGAACCGGATAGTATTTTTGGGATAGATATAGACCCTACGGCTGTAAGAATTGCAAGGTTAAATTTGTTGCTTAGATTTTCTGGGGATTTTAGCCCCAGAATTTTCCATTTGGATACTTTGGGAGATTTGATTGTTGATGATAAGTCAGCCGATTCTTTTTTTAATTTAGAGAATGGGGTGAAAAAGGATAAAAAGGTTTCCTTTTTGCAGGCGGAAGAGTATGATCTCGTAGCTACTAATCCTCCGTGGGGAGCGAAAATTCCTCGAAATACTTTTAATAAATTAAGCACTGCGTTGCCAGAAATTACTTCGGGCGAGTCTTTTTCTTATTTTCTGCGAGTCAGCCTGTCTCTATTAAAGAATGGTGGGAGGTTATCCTTTGTCCTGCCTGAGGCCATACTCAGTGTCCGTACTCACTGCGATATTCGAAAATATATCCTGGATAACTGCCGAATAATAAGAATAGAATGCTTAGGAAAAAGGTTTAAAAACGTCTTATCCTCTGTTATTAGATTGGATTTAGTGAAAGAAAAGCCTTGCGGTGACGAGTCGATCTTGATTCGAAGGCCCGGAGAAGAGTACCGGGTTGCCCAAAAAAGGTTTCAGAGTAATAAATGGTATGTTATGGATGTTTATTTTAAGGAACAAGATGAGCAGATTTTAGGTAAGGTCTTGCAGACTGAATACACCACTTTGGAAGGAAAAGCCGATTGGGCCTTGGGTATTGTAACAGGTGATAATCGGAAATTTTTGAAAGACAAGCGTGAAAACGGTTATGAGCCTATCTATAAGGGTTCGGATGTAGGTGCTTTTATTTTGAAAAATACGGAAACTTATATTAAGTTTTCACCTGAAACTTTTCAACAAGTGGCTCCTGTTGAAAAATATCGGGCTAAAGAAAAACTGATCTATAAGTTTATTTCTAATATTCCTGTTTTTGCCTATGACAATAAAGGTAGTCTTACTTTAAATAGTGCCAACATCTTAATCCCCAAAATGGAATACCCGCTAAAAGTCATCCTGGCTTTATTTAATAGTAGTCTTTATAGATATATGTACATGAAGAAATTTAATACAATTAAAATACTGAGGGGAGATATCGAACAGCTTCCTCTTCCGTTATGGAAAAAAGAAGTGTTCGATAGCATTATTAGAATGGTGGACAGGATAATCCAAGGGGAAAAGGAGTTTTCTGTTTTAGATGATTATATTATGGAACAGTTCGCTCTTTCTAAGGATGAAAAGTCTTATATAAAGTCATGCTTAGAATCCGGTAAGAATGTATGATTGTATTGCTTATATAAGAGATACTTGTATTTAGAGTAAAATAACGGCTTAAAGGGAGAGCTTACTTCGTAACTTGATGTAAATCCACATAAAATTGTTTTTTAACAACTTAAGAATAGAAGATTAATTTAGAGAATATAGATATAAGTTAGAGCGAAGACTGTTAAGAGAATCTCCATGAAGATGATTGGGAGGAGCGATTTGATGAAATCTGCCTTGAAGTATTGGAGAGTTACAATTTGACAAAGATGGGCCGGAGAGGTCATAGTTCCAAAAAGGCCTGCAATGTAACCCATAGCGATTACATCCATATTACCTGGAGCTAAGGGGATAATCAAGGGGAAGGCTACAGCTACAAAACCTTGAGGGCTTCCGACTAGAAGACCGATGACAAAGGCTGTGATGCTAATAATGGCGACGGCAGGGATCCCGGAACTCTCAAAGACTAAGACAATCTGATCTATTGTACCTGTAGTATCTAACATTTGTTGAAAAAAGAGGATAGTTATTACCCCCCAAAGCATGGGAAAGTCAAAAGAAGATATCAACATCCCTTTTATCTTATGAATATTTAGTTTGAGAATCATAGTCATACAACTAACTACTAGGATTAAAGCGAGAGCGGTATTCATATCCCAAACAACGACTAACAGAATGTTTATAAAGATTGGTCCGGCAGCAAGAAGGATGCTACGAATGGCCATTTTAGCACTTAGAGAAGTCTTTTCCGGAAGTGTTTGGACTTCGGAAGTTGTGGTGTCACAGGGGGTTTCAGAGTTGGTATTATTCTGATTTCTAATGAGAATTTCTTGATAGTGTATGTTTTTGTCTTGGGTGTCTTCTCGGTTAACAATGTCCTTATTTCGGAAGGACTTGCCAGTCAAAAGAACAAAAACGCCAATAATAATAGCAGCTATACTAAAGATGAACTGATTACCGATTATAGTACCTACCGGGATTCTAGTGAGTTGGCTGGCAAGTAGAATAGCCGGAAGAATAGGGTTAGTAAACTCCCAAACATGGCGGAACCAGTAGTTAATAGCAGTAAGCCTTTCCGGAGATAGTTGATAGCGTTTGGCAGCTTCTTTTACTAAAGGGGCCGAGAAGATAGCTCCACCAAAAGACGGAAGAAATCCTAAAAAGGCAGGCATGAAGCCTAGAAGAATTCGATCGCTTCTAAATAGCTTACGGGCCGATGCCGTAAAGTCTTTGAGGATGCCACTCGTTCGCAGCAAATATTCCAGACACATCACTAAATATAAGGTTATTATCATAAACCAGGTTTCCGGCTTGATTACGGTTTGTTTTACAGAAAAGATAAGCTTGCTAGTTTCGGGGGTTGTGATCAGAAAAAGGAGCAGGGTGGAAGCCAGCATAGCGTTACCAAATGGGGTCTTTCTTTTTAAAAGGAAGACCATCAAAGTCAAAACAGCTAACATTTTAAGTAGGATTATCATAAGCAATGTACCTTTCTGTGATTATTCTCTAACTATTATAAATAGTTTGGAACTGAATAGATATAGAAAAAGTATTTTCCGCAGACTTGGATTTGTTCATTAGATTCTAAAGAGTTAATACGTCTATATCTGTGAAAGAAAAGACCATCATGGCTTAAGCTAAAAAAATAATTTAAGGCGTTTAACTAAAGACTTTATCGTTCGTATTTTAAATATTAACGAAAGCGAAGAAATTGAATTAATTTTTTGGAGGGAAACAAGAGTGAAAAAATCATTAAAGGCTATTGGGATTGCCCTTCTTTGTTTAATTGTTGTATTTTCTCTAGCAGGCTGTACTGCAGTCCAAAATGAAGCTGATGCCGATATTGAGGCAGAAAATAACGTTGGAGCTGGTTATTCTAATCCAAGTCAGCCTGTTTCAAATAATGGAAGTACCCCTGTAGACCAGGGTAGGGATGAGCATAGTTCTGTCAGCTTTGGACAAGTGGGAGAGGACGCTAACCAAGGCAACCTAAAACAATGGGATGGGGTAAAAGGTAAGATTCTTACTGATAATTATCCTCTGGAAATTATAAAATATCTCGAAACTAATAAAAAAAAAGAAACTCAGCAGGCCTTTAATATCAACAACAGGACCTATCTGGTAATGACTATGGGACAACAAGGATCTGCGGGTTACTTTATCGAATTGAAAGAGCTTGTCTTCAAAGAAGGAGTGCTCAAAGCTTCTATCAAGTATAACAGACCTGGAAAGAATGATATGGTAGCAACTGTTATTACTTATCCTAGCTTAGTGATTGAAACAGATGGCATTTATGAAGGACATTATTTGATAGAGTATGATATTGAGCACTAGCAAAACTTAAACGTTTTGTCTCCCTCACCCCTTAGGCACCCCCCTATTTTGTGTTTGAGGGGTTTTTTTATTGACTATTTGTAAAATGCTTAACAGTTACGAATAAGACAATTTTGATATTATAAAAATGTTATAAGCGGAAACGTAATTTGAATTATGCAAAGGAAGGTTTTGTGAATATGACGGAGGATCGATCTTTCGGTCACCAAAACTATTTATTTGTGACCTTGATTGTCGTTTCAACGGCAATAGCTGTTGCCGCTAATCAGTTTAAAGTTCCTACTATTATGGGGAATATAGCTAGTAGTTTGAATATGAAGGATTCTTCTGCTCCCTGGCTGATGTCAATTTTCGCATTTGTAGGTATCTTTTTAGCTTTACCCTCGGGAAGTTTAGTTCAGAAGTATGGACCCAAGGCGATGCTGGTGACCGCTTCTATATTTGTAGGGGTTGGTTCTCTGCTGGGTTCTTTTGCTTCGACCGATAGCATACTGATTTTAAGTAGAGGAATTGAAGGAATAGGCTTTATTTTTGCCGCGGTGGCAGGGCCTTTGGCGATTGTTCATTATGTAGAATCATCAAAAATTGGTTTTTCTATGGGTATCTGGGCGATTTGGGTTCCGGCAGGGCAAATTTTAGCGTTTAACCTTACTCCAATCATGTATAGTATTATGGGATGGAATAAAGTGTGGATGTTTTTTGCCATTATCCCCTTGATCATGGCTGGAATTGCACAATCTACATTAAAGGGTTCCGTTGGCAATTCCATCTCTTCTTCCAATTTAAAAGTAAAGAATTCTACGGTATTCTTTAAAAAAAATCTATGGTTTCTTTGTCTTTCTTTCTGTATTTATAACCTGGTATTTATTGCTATGGTTACTTTCGCACCATTTTATTTGGAAAATAGCGGCATGATGAACAAGACTGCTGCAGCATTTTTAACGACAATTCCAATGATTTTTTGCATTATTTTTTCACCCATTTTTGGAAGATTATCGGATATAATAGCTTCTCGAAAAAAGATTCTTGTTTTAGCCCTGTTAGTTCTTGGCCCTTCTGTCGCATTGACATTTTCTACAATTAATGGCTTGGCCTATCTAGGGGCTATTCTTTTTGGAACTATTGGTATGGCAACTCCGGCAATGGTCTTGGCCTCTGTGGAGGAAGTAGTAGAAAGTCCTGAATTAACTGGCTCAGGGATGGGACTAATGATGGTTTTCCAAAATACGGGCATGTTCTTAGGGACAATTATTTTTTTGCCGATTGTTTCTATCTTTGACGGGAGTTTTACTTTTGCCGGTTTGGTGCTGATTCCAATCTCCTTTTTAGGTGTATATTTCGCTCTTAAGGCAAAATTTAAATAGTGTTTCTACTTTCTGGCAGCAAAATAAGAGGGTATTGATTGGTGGTTATTACTATTGGATTATTAAGGTTAAGGCTTAATCCAGAGGATGCCGCTAAGCGTGGAATTAAGGAAAAAGACCTTATCAGATATAGCCTATCGACCAACCACTTGTATGCACTGCAATAGTGCACCGTATAGATGCGGTTTCAGCCCCCGAAATAGTGCTAAATGCTTTACGCAACAACTTCTTTTTTTCAGACCACCAATTATTGGTTGATATTTGGTATAACCGGAATTAACAGAAAATTGTACGCTTTTAGAATATACCGATTTTTGAAACAAAGGAGGTGGTGGATCGGAAATGAATAATACATGGCTGCCCTGGACTGCTGATATGGTTGACGAAGAATTAGTTGCCAATATCTTAGATAAGACAAAAATGAAAACATATAAAAAAGGAGAAGTTATTCTTCATCAGGGAGGGATAAGTAGTAATTATTTTTTGCTTTTAAGCGGTAGGGTAGAGGTAAGTCTAAATAGTAGTAACGGAAAGAAAAAGATTGTTTCTATTCACGAACCTAGATGTTTTTTCGGGGAATTGATAATGGATAAAGAATCCAATTACTTCAATTAAGTGAACAAGTTTTTGATGAAGTGGAAGATAGAGTTGAAAGGTTTTTATTCGGTTTGTATACTAATTTTGGCCAAGAAGAAGATGATTATCTCCAAGTTAATTTACCTATGACCCATCAGTTAATTGCGGATGTAGTCGGCTCTTCTAGAGTTAGAGTTTCTCAGGTTTTAAGTGAACTATCAAGAGAAGAGAAAATTAAGATGAAAAGAAATAGGATTACCTTTTTAAAAAATAAATGATAATGCCAAGATGGATACCACTATACCAAATTATATTAGTTATTTAAGGGTGAGCCCTTTTATTTTTTTAAAAAATTTTAACTAAAATGTAAAGTGGTTAACAGAGATTGAAGAGGAAATTTCCTATAATTTAAATAAAATGTCTGATGAAGGAGTGTTGGTAGTGGAAAACAACACGGTTTTTAAAGAAAGAATAAGGTTCCCGATTCCTACCCGAGAACTTGAAAGACGCTGGAAGCTTGTTCGAGAAGCAATGAAAAAACAAGGTATCGATTTACTTATAATGCAAAATGACAACAAGTTTCTGGGGGGATATGTAAGGTATTTCACAGATATTCCAGCCGAACATGCCTATCCGGTCTCGGTACTTTTCTCGGCAAATGAGGAAATGATTACGATTGCTAGTTCACCACCGGGAAACCCATTATATCCTGCTTGGGCTGCAAGAGGTGTCACCCAAAGAATTGGAGTACCGTATTTTCGTTCAATGCATTACACCAACAGCTATGATGCAGAGGCCATGACCAAAATCATTAAAGACAGAAAATATCAAACGGTAGGATTTGTAAACTTAGGCTTAATTAATACTGCTCTTTCCAGCTACTTGAAGGATAACTTAAGCGGAGTCCGGTTTGTTGATGCCACAGATTTAGTAGACGAGATAAAAGCAGTTAAAAGTGAGGACGAACTTGTCTACGTACGTAAGGCGGTAGAAATGCATGATAACATATGTGCGGCCTTATCTTCGATTATTCGTCCGGGAATTTATGAATTTCAGATTATTAACGAAATGAAATATCTTATGTCTAACTTAGGAAGTGAGGAACATCTTATTAAGCTTGGATCTGCTCCGGCAGATGAACCCACTCCTTTCCTCGATACCTTTTTCCAGAACAGACAAATAAAAGATGGGGACAATATCCAAATATTAATCGAATGCTCCGGTCCAGGGGGATATTATTCGGAATTTCAGAGGGTCTGGTGTTTAGGAGAACCTAGTCAGGACTTGCAAGATGCTTGGGAAACATCCAAAAATGTTCAAATCTACGCTGCAAGCATATTGAAGCCGGGTGTAACTTCTAAAGAAGTGATTAGTAAAGTTAATGAATATCTAGTTAGTATTGGCCAACCGATGGAAACTCGTATATTCGGACACGGACAAGGGTATGACTTAGTGGAACGTCCCGGAATAAGTGCTGACGAGAATATGAAAATCCAAGCTAATATGTATTTTGGGCTTCATTCTTCAATAGCTATCGGTAAGGCTGTGGGTACTTATACGGATAATTATTTGATCACTGAAGACGGAGCGGTAAGGATGCACAAGACTCCAATGGAAATAATCAGACTATAGCCTTGAGAGAATAAGACAGTTTCTAAGAAGTCAATAAACTTTCAGAAATTTCTCCAAATAGTAAAGTGTTTTACAGAATTAACTGTACAGCTTCTATATAATCCAAATAATGAAAGGAGTGATTGCAATGAATGTTAACGAGACTTTGAAAGAACGTATCAGATTTCCTATCCCAACCAGAGAATTAGAAAGACGTTGGAATATTGTAAGGACTTCCATGAAAATGAAAGGTATTGATTTGCTTTTGATGCAGAATGACAATCAATATTTAGGGGGATATGTTCGTTATTTTACTGATATTCCTGCCGAGCAAGCCTATCCGGTTTCAGTACTTTTTCCGTCTAATGATGATATGATCACTATTACCAGTGCCTCAGCCAATAATCCGCTACCTCCTGATTGGGCGGCAAGGGGAATTAAGACTAGGTTAGGAACACCATACTTTCGTTCCATGTATTATACAAACGAATATGATGCCGAAGTAATAGTGAAAGTTATTAAAGAAAGAAAAGATAAAACTGTTGGAATCGTAGGTATGGCACTAACTAATGCAGCTTTATTTATTTACCTAAAGGAGAATTTACCGACGGTTGAGTTTGTAGATGCTACTAATCTTGTAGATGAAATCAAGGCTATTAAAAGTGAGGATGAACTGATTTTTGTCCGTAAAGCAATAGATCTTCATGATATGGTTGCCAGTGCTATGCCATCCATCATTCGCCCAGGGGTTTATGAATATGAAATAAGGAGCGAGCTTCAAAGGATTCTTGTTAACCACGGAAGTGAAGAACAACTAATAATGATGGGTTCATCTCCAGCTGGAGTCCGAACACCCCATCTTCATTCTTTCTACCAAAATAGAAGGATAGAGGAGGGGGATAATGTTCTTGTCATGGTTGAAGCCAATGGTCCTGGAGGATTCTATGGAGAAATCATCAGGACATGGTGTCTCAGTGAGCCATCCAAAGAATTGTTAGATGCTTGGGAACTATCCAAAAAAATTCAACATTATACTGCAAGCCTCTTAAAACCGGGGGTTAGTCCAGGGGAGGTAATCATGAAGATCAATGAATATATGGCTAATCATGGTTATCCGCCCGAGGGCCGGTTATTCGGACATGGCCAGGGCTATGATTTGGTGGAACGTCCAGCATTAGTGGCTGCCGAGAAGATGGTGCTTAAACCTAATATGGTAATTGCGGTTCATCCGGTAATTGCAAATGAAAATGCTTTGGGTTTTTGTTGTGATGATTACCTAATTACTGATAATGGTGCAGTGTTGATGCAAAAGACTCCGCAGGAAATATTTGTGTTGTAAAGGTATTTGCTTCAAATCCAAAACTTTTTAAAGAGAAAGAGGAAAAGAGGTGCTATAACTATGACCAAAGTTGCAATTCTTTACAAGAGTTCGCCTAAGGTTCCTATGGTAATAGAACCACAGCATATAGCAAAGATTAAACAAGCAATTCCAGATGGGGAGGTAGTTCAATATGGTACGGAAGAAGAACTGCTTGCTGCTGATTTTAATGCCGATATACTTTTGACTTGGGGGCAGCTTACCCCCAGTGAATACTATAAAAATGCAGGTAACCTTAAGTGGATTCATGCCTTATCTGCGGGGGTAGAGGGCCTTATGAAATTAGACCTTGATGGTTCGAGAGTCAGAGTAACCAACTCCAAAGGAATTCACGGCCTAGCGATGTCTGAATTTACCATGTGTTATATTCTCTCCTTTTTAAAGGGGTTTCCTCTGTTATTGCGTCAACAACAAGCAAAAATCTGGCGAAAACCAGATAATCCCGAATCCCAGGAATGTATCGGAAAGACGGTCGGTATTATCGGAATGGGAGAAATCGGCCAGGAAGTAGCCAGGAAATGTAAGTTTTTTGGGATGAATGTACTGGGAGTGAGAAGAAGCCCAAAACCCACGGAACATGTTGATCAGATGTATTCCCTCGCTGAGATTGACAGGGTTTTGGAGCAATCTGATTTTATTGTAATACTTGTACCTCTTACCTCAGAATCAGTACACTTAATCAACGAAGGAAAATTACGCAAGATGAAGAAGACAGCTTATATTATCAATATTGGTAGAGGTCCGGTCATTGATGAAAATGCTCTGGTCAAAGTCCTACAGGAAGGGATGATCGGCGGAGCGGCACTTGATGCTACTGAAATAGAGCCTCTTCCCCAAGAAAGTCCGCTTTGGGAAATGCCCAATGTTATAATTTCACCTCATATGTCTGCAGACAGCCCTCTTTATATGGGCAGGGCGATTGAAATTTTCTGCAAGAATATCGAGCTATTCTTAAAAGGACAAAAAATGGCTAATGAAATTAACTTGGAGACTAAATATTAATTAAGCTAAAAGTAATATGCCTAAATAGCTTTAAGCAGATTATTCGGAATTTCCCCTAAGTTATTTTGACGTTTTAGAAAGGAGAGGTGAAAGTGCACACATTAAATCGAATTATAGATATATGCATTAGAGGATTAGCAATTATTGCAGGGATTACTCTTGGTCTATTATTAATTGCGGTTTGTTATGCAACCTTTTCCCGTGTTGCTTTTAATGATCCTTTGTCCAATTTAATAGAGTATGCAACGTATAGTCTTCTCTATATTACCTTTCTTTCGGCACCAATGCTTCTTCAAGAGAAAAGACATATCAATGTTGATATTATCATTACTATGCTAAGTAAACAAAAACAGGCTATAGCAAGTATAATTACCAACACCGTAGGATGCTTAACCAGTTTTGTAATTTTTTATTTTAGCTTTATGGCGACTTTAACCAGTTTTCAAGCTAAGATTGTTGTGCCGGATTCCATGTATACTCCTCAGTTTCTATTACTTATGGTTATTCCCATAGGCTTTTTCTTCTTAGTAATTCAATTTATTCGAAATATTAAAGAGGGCGTTGATATTGCAAGAACTGAAGGGAGGAGGAAAGATTAATGGAATGGTATTGGATATTATTACTACTATTTTTTGGCTTGATTGCCCTGATGTTCACAGGTTTACCTATTGCCTTTAGCTTCATGACTTTATCAGCCGTTGCGATGTATTTATTCATGGGTGAAATGGGTATAAAACAGCTTATCATGGGTATGTATGATCAGTTATGCAACTTTAACTTTACGCCTATACCATTCTTCATGATTATGGGTGAGGTCTTCTACCAGTCAGGCTTAATTTCCAGAACCCTAGATTCTCTATCTAAACTTGTTAAAAAAGTTCCTGGACGATTAAGTGTTATTACCCTTCTGGGTGGCGGTGTTTTTGCGGCCTTAAGTGGGTCAGCCATAGCGAACACAGCAATGTTCGGTTCGCTCATGCTTCCTGAAATGACCAAAAGAGGTTACTCGAAAGAATTGACGACAGGTTCGATCATGGCTTCCGGTACTTTAGCAATGGTTATCCCTCCCAGTACTTTGGCAGTCCTGCTCGCCAGCATTGCCCATGTATCAGTTGGCAGTGTTTTAATCGGAGCTATACTACCCGGTG
Source organism: uncultured Peptococcaceae bacterium (assembly GCA_937892995.1). Classification (GTDB taxonomy): domain Bacteria; phylum Bacillota; class Desulfitobacteriia; order Desulfitobacteriales; family Syntrophobotulaceae; genus CALBJS01. The sequence continues at coordinate 15,322 of CALBJS010000285.1, forward strand.
TTCTTATCGTGTTTCTTTATATTGCTTACGTTATTATCTCCTGTATATTAAAACCTTCCCTAGCTCCTACTTATGAAATAGAAGATGTAAGCTTTAAGGAAAAGGTGGAAGCCATAATCAAGGACCTCCTCCCCCTCGGCTTTATTTTTTTACTGGTTATGGGCCTAATTTTTCTAGGTTGGGCTACTCCTACGGAGTCTGCTGCTCTTGGTGCTCTTGGTGCCTATATCTTAACTATAGCTTATCGTAAATTCTCTTTAAAACTTGTCTTATCAACCTTGGTTAGCTCCCTTAAAGTAACAGGGATGCTCCTCTTAATTATTGCCGGCTCGGTAGGATTTAGTCAGATATTGGCCTTTTCCGGAGCCAGCCGGGAAGCAGTGTCTGCAGTACTTGAGCTTTCAAGTTCACCTTATGTGATTTTGAGTCTTATGCTTCTGATTGCCATTGTCCTTGGCTTTTTCATGGAACAAACGGCTATCATGATGATTTCCCTGCCAATGTTCATGCCTATAGTCCATGCCTCGGGGTTACATCCCATTTGGTTCTGCGTACTTTTCCTTATTTGTCTTCAGATTGGACAACTTACCCCGCCGGTGGGGGTGTCACTCTTTACCATGAAAGGGGTTGCTCCACCTGAAGTTACTATGAGTCATATTATGAGGGGGGCTATTCCGTATGTATTGCTTAATATTCTCGCCTTAGTAATTATTATTGCTTTCCCAATATTCGTAACGCTGCTTATCTAAACATGTAGACTTTAAGATTTAGATACTGTCTTCAAGGAGTCTTGCAAAATACATCTAGAGAGGTGATAACTAAAGGGATTACATCGTCCGAGTCTCATTAATAAAAGCTATTTAATAAAGGGAGGTTAAAAAATGAAAACAGGTAAAAAGGTTTTTATTGTGTTGTTCTGTTTTATGCTTGTAGTCGCTCTTTCCGGATGTAGCAGCACTCCAAGTCAACCGGCTACATCAGATGGCGAAAAAAGCAAAGAAGTGACTTTGAAGGTATTTGGTGCCTGGCCGGAGGGTACTAATAATCTACGTACCGTTCCCGACCTTATTGACAAAGTAGCAGAAAAATCCGATGGTACTGTTAAAATTGTCTGGGGTGGCGGACCTGAAGCTATTCCTGCCAACCAACTTGCTGAGGCCCTTAAAAATGGGGTGGTTGATATTGCCTATACTACTCCTAGCTTTATGTCTTCTCACGTTAAACTGGCCGAAGCCCAGAAACTTATCAAACCTTTGGAAATAAGGAAAAATGGTGGTTTTGAATTTATTGATTCTGTATACCTAAGAGACTTAAACACTCACTATCTGGGTGCGATTTCCAGTTCGCAAACTTATAGTCTTTATTCAAATAAGAAAATCGAAAAATTGGATGATTTTAAAGGATTAACTTTCAGAGCAACACCTGTATACCAAGCTTTGCTTGAGAAGCTTGGTGCCGGGGTTGTTAATATCTCCATCCCTGAAACCTATCAAGCTTTAGAAAGGAACGTTGTTCAGGGCTTTGGTTATCCCTCAGTTGGTATTATGGATTTTGGTTGGCATGAGGTTACCAAATATGTTATCGAACCGGGATTCTTTAATGTTGATACTGGGGTCTATATGAGTGATGCAGCTTGGCAGAAACTTGATGAGAAACAAAGAGCAGCGATCAAGGAAGCTGCAGCAGAAATCGAAGTAGAATGTGATGAGTTTTATAAGAAGCATCTTGCTGAAGAAAAGGAAAAGCTTACGGCAGCAGGTATGGAATATGCCACTTTAACTGAAGATGTTGCGGAGGAATTCTTGAAAATTGCTAATGATGCTGCTTGGGAATCTGCCTTGAAAGTAGCCCCGGAAGATGCCGCAAAACTTAGAGAATTTGCAGAAAAATAATTGTCATTAAAAACCCCAAAAATGTTTGATACTATACTAAGTTGCATTAGGTACATAAAATAATCTATCTAGCAACGTCGAACTATTTACTTATAGAATCGTACTGATATCCCAATCTCGCCTAGGCAATGTGTTATCTAGAGGCTATAAATCGAGTAGGAGGTAATCAATTATTTTAATTCCCGTCCTCTCACACCACCAAGCATACCGTTCGGTACTTGGCGGTTCATTAAGACAGTCTGAATTTCTCATACTGT